>NZ_BBLT01000010.1 GCF_000775915.1 Sporocytophaga myxococcoides | reverse complement strand
ATCCTGTTGAAGCTCCATTACAAAGTACATCTGTCTTACTAACTGTTGCAGATAAAAGTGCTGGTTGAGTTATCGTCTGACCTGGAAGTGCTACAACACAATTATTTGCATCTCTTATATTTAATGTATAACTACCTGATGCAAGACCTGTGAATGAACCGCTTGACTGGTAAGATCCTCCATTAATAGAATACTGATATGGAGAAACGCCTCCTGCCGGGGATGTAATAGTTATCGATCCCGTTGAAGCTCCATTACAAAGTACATTAGTTTTACTTACAGTTGCCGTTAATAATGCCGGTTGCGTAATAGTATATGCTGCATTCAAGGTCGCAGCACAAGATGTATTTGCAGCATCTCTAATCCGGACATTATAAGTGCCAGCTCCCAGTCCGGAAAAAGTAGCTGACGATTGCCATGTCGATCCTCCATTTACCGAATATTGATAACTTCCGCTTCCTCCCGATGGGCTAATTGTAATACTACCTGTTAAGGCTCCGTTACAATTCACATTTATAGAAGCAATAGTCCCACTTACGTTCGGATTTACTGTTAATGTTGCAGTATTGGAAATTACAAAATTAGGGCAAGAGTACACCAACACTCTATACACATTACCACTCATTCCAGCTGTTACACCCGATAAGTTTAATGTACTCCCAGTTTGTCCTGAAAGGCTGGTAAACGGTCCCGTTCCTCCTGTCTGAACCTGCCACTGATAAGTATTTGCGGCAGGAGTAGTTGTTACAGAAAAACTTGCATTTCCTCCAGGACATGAAGAAACATTAGAAGGTTGAGTGGTAATATTAGGGTTAATATTACTTACACCAACTGTTGGTTCTACAGTTCCAGAATTGGGAGATGGAACTTTGTTAATTGTCAGTCCACCATTATTCTGGATTCTGCCTGATCCATTATTGGTAAAAGTTCCGGTAACATCCAATCCTCCGCATGGTCCGCCTCCCCCTCTTATAATATTATTATTAGTAACAGATCCATTAACGCCCATAACTCCGGCAAGCGTGACAATTCCACCGCTATTTACATCCAGATTTCCTCCCAAATACATCGTTGATCCTGCGAAAGTATTTATATTGGAACCACTGTTAACTATTACACTGCCACTTACATTAAAGGAACCATAATTATTTATAGTATTGGAATTTAACTGAATCTGATCAGTATTGACTGTTCCATAGTTATTATAAATTACCCCGCTCTGATACAAGCCAGAACCAAAGTTCATAGAATTATTCCATGTCCCGTAGTTATTAAATCTGGCAGTTAATGGAGTATTCGAAACAGAGGCTGAAGAACTTACTGTTATATTATTACCAACACATACTGTTACGTTATTTTGGTAATTTAAATTAATAATTCCATTATAGGTTCCGGATCCAGTTATACATAAAGTTTGATTGCTGGCTGTAGCAGTTATTCCAGTAGAAGAAGTTCCGCTTACATTGACTGTTACTGAACAGCTGCTACATTGACCGTATCCTATACTTATATTAACAAATAAAACTATTGTGACTAAAGTGGTGAGTAGAAAATATTTCATTTAAGAATGTAAGCGAAGATAAAAACTCAAACTATTTGTAGAAATAATAAGCTATACTTTATATATAATAATTCCACCCAAAAGACGTGATCTGTAATGATTATAATGTTACTAAGCATACGATATGCCTATCGGCTGACTTAACAGTGAGTAAACCAATCCTAAAGACTACGAGCTAAGCTATGGAAGAATAGAATTGGATTTTATATACACTAGTATTGAGCATTTGTAAACAAAGCTCAATTGAGAATTCGATTAGTATACAATTGAATCAGCAGCTAATTCTCTTGTTATATAGAATTATTAGATTTTAATTAAAGAAAAGGTTTGTAGAAAGAAACCTTAGATAAAAAGTGTTATTTAAATTAGCCCCCTATAATAACACTTTACGTAATTCAAATATACATCTACCTTTTAAGGCAAAATTTACAATTGTTATTCATTTATTACATCTGAAATAAATCCATCTTCTTTTGCTATCAACACCTGTAAAAGTTTACCTATTTTCCCTGACACCTATTTCGCCATGTTAACGAAACATGTTTTTTATAGTTGCCATTTGTAATATTTAATTTTATCAAATGACAAATGTCTAATCTTTTAAATTTCAACATTCATCCGATTGAGATATGAGGTTATAGTAGGTTTCATATGCTTTTATCAAATACTTAATATAGTTTGAATAATATAATCAATGGTCCTTAAATCATTCAATTATGCTCATAAAAAACTACTACTTTACATTATATCTTTCACAATGAAGAGAACCAGCAGGCACTATAATCCTACTATTTAAAATTTTCCAGATAGATAGAATTACCTAATTATTTTTATTGCTTTTCACCTTGTATATCCACTCAAGTATATATTTCATTTGAATATCCAGTTAGTTATCAGCATCTAAAGACATTCCAGAAAACAATCCTGATATCTATACCATTATATATAAACTGCGAATTGATTTTTTAATTAAAACCTTAAATTTTAATTATGAATAATAATCTACTCCTAAAAGCCATAAATTTTATCTGATTGGTCTAAACCTTGCATCAGCACAGATTACTGACAGCTGCACATTTATTCAAAAAGACAGCATTATAACTATAGAGATGGAATCTACTAACTTAAACGGAGGATTTTGGGTAGTTCAAAATGATGTACCAGGATATACAGGATCTGGATTTATCCAATACATTGGTGGAGATGCAACAGGAGTGACGGGAAGGAGTCAGCTAACATACACATTCAGAGTCAAAGAAACTGGTTGTCATAGTTTTAAAATGAGAGCTTTCAGAGAAATCTATCATGACAGATGTATGGGTAAGATTTCCTCATGGAGGTGTTATAACGAAAATCGGTAATGACAGCACAGGTAGCATGGGAAGCAATTGGTTTAAAGCGGTTATAGGAGCCAGAAACGAATGGTATGGATTTGTTAAAACTCAACATTTAGGAACATCATGGGGTGAAACATTTCATGACATATATGTTGATTTCCCAGAACCTGGCATATATACAGTTCAATTCTCAGGCAGAGCAAGTATGTTCAGAATTGACAGATTTATGCTTTATTATCAAAGAAGCAGCTTCTTTGGAATGAACCCTGGCAATGATGAATCTCCAAAAGAAAATTGCGAACCATATAATACCTTTGATCGTGTTTATCTTTCAAAGCCATTGTTGGATTATACAATCAGAAGTGGAGCAACCTGGACATTTACCATTCCTGAAAATACTTTTGGAGGAGGCACAAGTATTGGCTATTCATCTTTCTTAGGAAATATGTTTCAACTGCCTGCCTGGTTATCTCTTTACCTATGAAGACTTTTATCAAATGATGTTTATAATATCACAAACTGCTCTGAAGATTTATAAACCATATTTTAAAAGGCAATACGGAATACACACACTTTTTCTATCCTTCAGTATTTACAGCATTATCAGGTAAGAAAATAACCGAGCATCCACTGAAGTATATCATAGAATGTTTTCAAGCTTATTATTCTGATAAGGAAATCATATATTACAGCTCCAAAAACCCAGGATTGATGAAGATTCTGCTTCCATAAAAGTTTTATTAAATGGAAAGGAAAACCATTATAAATTGACGCTTTTGAACAATACAGTGGAAAAGGTATCATACCTCTCGTGCAAGTTTATGGCTATTGGTCTGTCTGTGGAAGACAAATTCCAGGTACGATCATATGATTTAACACTAGCACATAAAAACATCTGTATGTATTCTCGGAATTATTTTTCCAAGAATCTATATGAATAAGCCATATAAAAACAAAAAACCACTGTAACATTATCTATTACAGTGGTTTCATTTTTCATTTGTAGCCCGTAGGGGAATCGAACCCCTGTTTCCAGGATGAAAACCTGGCGTCCTAACCCCTAGACGAACGGGCCAAATACGATTTGGTTATTATTAAAATCTTTCCCTTTACACAAGTCCTGAGACCAACTTGAAATAAAGACGAAATTGTTAAAAGCAAAAACCACCATAATTTTAGTTACAGTGGTTTAATTTATGTAGCCCGTAGGGGAATCGAACCCCTGTTTCCAGGATGAAAACCTGGCGTCCTAACCCCTAGACGAACGGGCCAAATATCTTTGGTTGCTAATTATTTTTTTCTCTTTTAGGGAGACGTTTTCGTTAAACGTGGCGCAAAGATAACGGGACATTTTTAATTTGCAAAACATCAACAAAAAAAAGTTTCTTTTTTTTATTAGCTTGGATTAGTCAAAACAGGAAAACAATTATTTTCAAGGCTTTAACATTTAATATTTTATTCTCAAAAAACTTTAAAATTATTAGAAAAATTTCTCAGTAAACATTTTTTAATTCTGGATTACATAAGCCGCATTCAATCTTGCTTTTAGTTTCAACTTATTGTATTATTGTTCCTTGTTTTTAAACCCTAATTATCTAAATCAATATGGCTAAAATAAAAGTCGGTATTAATGGATTTGGTCGTATCGGCAGACTGGTATTCCGCGCTGCAGTAAACAGACCGGATATTGAAATCGTTGGAATCAATGACCTGATAGATGTAGACTACATGGCATATATGCTTAAGTATGACTCTACTCACGGAAGATTTGACGGAACCGCTGAAGCAAAAGATGGTAAACTAGTAGTTAATGGTAAAGCTATCAGAGTTACTGCAGAAAAAGATCCTGCAAACCTTAAGTGGGACGAGGTTGGTGCTGAATATGTTGTTGAATCAACAGGTTTGTTCCTTACTCAGGATACTGCCGACAAGCACATTAAAGCCGGTGCTAAAAGAGTAATCCTTTCTGCTCCTGCAAAAGATGATACTCCAACTTTTGTAATGGGTGTTAACAACAAAACTTACAAGAAAGAAATGAGCATCATTTCTAACGCTTCTTGTACTACTAACTGCCTTGCTCCTGTTGCCAAAGTCCTTAACGATAAATTTGGAATTTTAGAAGGTTTAATGACTACTGTTCATGCTGCTACTGCAACTCAAAAAACAGTTGACGGTCCTTCTGCTAAGGACTGGAGAGGTGGCCGTGGTGCTTATCAGAACATCATCCCTTCATCTACTGGTGCTGCTAAAGCTGTAGGTCTTGTTATCCCTGCTCTTAAAGGTAAACTTACAGGTATGGCTTTCCGTGTACCTACTCCTGATGTTTCTGTTGTAGACCTTACTTGCCGTTTGGAAAAAGGAGCTTCTTACGAGGAAATTAAAAAAGCAATGAAAGAAGCTTCTGAAGGTGAACTTAAAGGAATCCTTGGTTACACTGAAGACGAAGTTGTTTCTAACGACTTCCTTAGTGATTCAAGAACCTCTATCTTTGATGCTAAAGCCGGTATCTCTTTGAATGATAACTTCGTGAAAGTAGTTAGCTGGTATGACAATGAGTGGGGATATTCAAACAAACTTGTTGACCTTATAAGCTATATTGACACTGTTAAATAAACTAACAATTAATATTAGTGATGATAAAATAAGCTCCTCTACAGGGGCTTATTTTTTTATGCCTACATCAAAAAATTTTAACTTATCTGAATATTCAATCAAGAACTTTTAAAACAATAAAAGGAAAAATGGAATAAGGAACATAAAAAACAAAGCTACATACACAAAAGTCAGCTTAAGCTGTAAAAAATTAATTCTACTCCTATATAAAGTAAAAAATACAATACCAGAAACACTGAGGAACAAAGGAATCAGGTCATATTGCTTTATCAATAAACTAATTGGCCATTGTATTAACATTCCTGTTGTAAAAGCATAAAATAAAGAAGTAATACTGTGCTGCCTTAAATCAAAGTGATAAGTATTGGGATACAAAATTTTATAACTCCCCAATGTCATGATGTAAAGTAGTGGAAATACCAAAAGATTTAACCAGAACCATTCGCCTTCTAATCCTGCAATTTTTAAGGCAGCAGCAAGGACCCCCAGATTTAAAACAGCAAGAATAAAAAAATAATAATTTCTGTATTTTCTATCTTTATCAGGACCACAATCACATTCCAGTGCCGCCTGTTCAGGCAATAATATTACATATCGGTTATAGGCAATTATCTTATAAATAAAGATAAAAACACTGAAAATAAAAGGAATATTGATGACTGCATTAAAAAAACCCGTGTTGCTGCCAATAGCTTTCTTGATACCAATAGGACCATACAATACTCCATCAGAAGGATCCAGAAATGCCATTTCATTCTTGAAACGATCTTCATCAATCAGTGATTTTAAATCAGGAGAAAGTTGGTAATATGAAATACATTTGTCTGCAGGAAACAGTCCTGTAATGTTAATCAATTTAATAAGATTAATGCATACCCGGCAATAGCCGTCAAATACGAGGATTTGTTCCCGGACCAAAGGTTTTATATTTCTGTTTGCTTACGAACTATAGTCATCTATTTCCGCTTCAGGAAGCAACTCTGAAGAATCTTCTTCCTTATAAAAGCTTCTGATAGATTTATCAATTTCGCTTTTTTGTCTTAAATGATGACGAAAATGCATTTCAATAATCTGAAACCATTCATACCCTGTAAGCATTCCGAGTGAAGGATGCATAGTCTTATATGTAGATGGGGCCGCATCAAGGTCTTTGGCTATTTTTTGCATTTCCTTGAAAAACTTAAAAAATTCATCTTTCATTTTATCAGGACTTTCCGGCTGGGCGGGAACATATCCGTTTGGGTCAATCCCTGCTATTTTTATTGAAGGGAATTTTCCCAAAAAAAATACAATATGCCCTTTGAATAACTTCTTCCCTTCTTCACTACCCCCTGTTTTTTCAAGGCATTTTCTTATTTCCCGCATATGGTAAGCTCTGGTACCATTGATCAGGTGATCATATACCTGACCAATAGTCCATGCTGAATTTGCTGTTACTTTTTTAAACTGATTAGACCCATAGAAGTCAAGTTCTTTCAGCCAATATTTGGCTGTTTCCAAAAACTTCTTGTAAGTTCTATCCCCTTGTGGTAGATTTTTTCCTTTTGATTCAAAAATACTCATCGTGCCGAAGCTCAAGCAATTATTACACTAATTTACTATATTTTTTCTTGGGAAAACTTCTAAACACTTTAAAAGGACAAAATCAGAGAAAATATTTGCCTTTTATTTTAGTATATGTAGTAAGACTTTCCCTGGTGCTCTATCTGACTATACGCATTAACCAGAGTCTCCTTATCTACGTTCAAAACAAAGTGATTATTGTCATTCCCCTTAACTAAAGCTTCGTACGGGATAGCAAAATTCTTGTTACCAATTCCCATAAATCCACCGAACGACAGGATTCCATATTCAACTTTTCCTTTTCCAGTATCCATTACCCATTCTTTGATCTCTCCAAGATCTTCTCCTTCAGGGTTTTTAACTTTGTCGCCTCCAATTAGCGGAGACGATAATATTTTTTCTTTTTCTGATTTCATAAGAGGATTATTGTACTTTCCTTTGAAAATATAACAGGTCTGCCTCTTGAATTGTTGGTAAGAATTTAAAGGTTAATCCTAAAAATAATATGATAAAAATTTACTCCTGAAAAATAAAGTTTATCAGGTTTTAATATTGAGGCTTTTTAAAGTTCTGCAATAAACTCCTCTAGATTATTTCCCCTTAACTAAATCAAAAAAAATATTCCTTTAAAACTTTTCCTCTACTCCCATACCGAAAAGAGCAAAATCATATTTAACAGGATCTTTAGGGTCAAACTTTTTCAGATTTTCAGTTAATTCCACTGCTGTCTGCCAATCTGTTTGCTTTCGATCAATTAATCCTAATTTTCGTCCCACTCTGTCTACATGGACGTCACAAGGGCAAACCAACTGACTTGGCTTAATATTTTTCCAGATCCCAAAATCCACACCTTTATTATCTTTTCTTACCATCCAGCGTAAAAACATATTTAATCTTTTACAGGCACTGTTCCGGGCAGGTGTTGAAATGTGTTTTTTGGTTCTTTCAGGATAATCTTCCAGACTGAAAAACATTTCATGAAAACCCGACAAAGCTCCTTCTACATTAACTGATGTTTTTGAGTGCCCACGCAGAAAAGCTTCCTCCAATGATTCATGCTTCTCATAAAAAGTTTTAAAAAATTCTATAAAATAAAGAGTATCGGTTGCATTAAATGTCCTGTGTTTAAACTGCGTAAATACCTTTAGATCCAACGGCTTATGATTTTTTATAAAATCATATGGAGCCTGATCCATCAATACGATCAACTCCCTACACTTGCTGATAATCGTAGTTCTTTGTCCCCAGGCTAATACTGAAGCCCAAAGACCCATAATCTCTATGTCTTGTTTTTTAGAAAAAAGATGAGGGATACAAACCGGATCATTTTCTATAAATCCTGGCTGATTGTATTGTTGGTATTTTTCATCGAGAAAATCCCGGAGTGCTTCAAATTTCACCTAATAAATTTTTTTATTAAAACTTATAAGAACCTTATCCTTATCCCTAGCCCTTCTCCTGAAAGAAATGAGAACAGGCAGGATAATAATTAGTCGTTTAGATTTTCTCTAAGAACGGATGAAGAGGGAATATCAGGATTAATTTATTAATCCTGATGTGCGAAACGAAGTTTAGTAATGGCAAAACCAAGACAAACTTTTAACTTAAAACTTTATGGTATGTACGATATCTGAACGGGAATCTTTTTATCTACCCCGGATAAACGCTCGTATGCTTTCTGAGAGATCTTGATAATAACCTTATCTTCAACATTTCCATTCTGAAGCTTTCCTATAACACGAACAAACAACTTCTGTCCATTTGCTTCATTCTTCACCTGAATAATAGTGCCTATAGGAGCCGTTTTGTGCAAGGCAAGATATTTGGGAGAATCATTATTTCCTTCAATTACTTCAGCAAAACCACTTTCTGTAACTTTATTAAAATTATCTGTTGGGGGTACAAATACAGACTCCTGCTCTTTGGTATTTTTTGTAGTAGGTTTTGGGGTTGAAGAAGTTTTATTCTCGTCCTTTTTGACTTCAGATTTAGGAACTTCTCTAGATGCACTTGCATTGCTTGTTCCACCTGCTTTCCCTGGTATATTAATAGTTTGACCTACCTTTAATTCAGCAAGTCCGGGATTCGCTTTTCTTATTTCATCAACAGTAACATTGTATTTCCTGGAAAGTGAATAAAGTGTTTCTTTTGGTTCAACTGTATGTGTTCCTCCAGCACTCCCAGAAGAGGATGATACAGCAGATTCTGGAGTTGAAGAAACTACCGCAACCGATCCTTTATAAGGTATACGAATGATTTGACCTACCTTTAACCCCGCTGACAATTCCGGATTATTTTTATTTAATTCATCTACAGTCACTTTATATTTTCTTGAAATTGAATATAAAGTTTCTTTAGGATCTGCTTTATGAAGCACAAATACTTTCGAATCCTTCTTCTCTAGCCCGATAGAATCCTGTACACCAGCAAACACGTCAGACAAAGAGATAAATAAAATCAGGATCAAAACATTCTTCAACAGAGATACACCTTTATAATTCATAAATTATCAGTTCCTTTTTTTCTTTAACAAAAATTACAGCATTCTCCAGCAAAAAGAAAGTATCCATGCCTACTCCCTTAGGACTTTTATCAAGGATTTCTTTCCAAAGCACATCTCCCTCTTCATTGGCTATTAACAGGAGATTTTGAAGTTTATTATCTGAGTAAATATAATAAGAAATAATTATAAAATTTTTATACTCAGCATAGTCAAAGGCCAATGAGGTTTGTTCACCCGTTACTTCCTGCACATACTCAGATAGTTTTGGAAAATATTCACTCTCCGGAGTAAAATGCAGTGCATTTTGAATGTTACTTTTCTGCTTTTCACGAAAGACCTGATTAAGTTTTTTTAAGACTTCTACATCAGAATATTCTTTCTTTTGCTTACCGGTTTTGAGGTCAAGCAAAAAGTAGACCTTATTTTCTTCCTCCTCATTTTGCAAAGCAAGAATCCCCTCTGAAAACACCCCTCCAAAACTTAATGTCTTTTCTTCCCACAATACCTTGCCAGAGTCCGATGCAACAGAAATGATTCCTTTATGCTCCGGATTTTGTATGTCTTTAAAACCGTGCAGGTAAATGTATCCGTCTTTAACAGCCCCCAATCCAATCCACCATGGCTCATTTTTTTTTATCCCCTGCCATTTTATTTTTTTCTTCTTCAAATCTATTGCACTGAAATCAGCAAGATGCTCATCGGAATTTCTATATTCTACTACAAGCAAATGATTTATCTCATCGGGAATTACTTTCCAGATCAGTCCGTCAAAAGAAAAGGAAGTTAGATTTTGTGTCGACAAGCTTTATTTGTATTTTTTCTGCAAAAATAAGCATTTGATAAGGTTTACAAAGGAAAACAAGCAGAAAGCGTAAAGTGAAGATGAAACAAAGTTTGCTTGAAGCATGAGAACAAATTGCATGAAGATATTGAAATCCTTCACCTTCGGCAGAAGACTTCAGGATAAGGTCTATTTCGAGTGGTGAAGAAAACTGAATAAATAATCCAATAATTTAATTGAATTCTTAAGAATAATTTTAAAGAATGAATATACTAGGAATAATTCCTGCGAGATATGCTTCTACCAGATTTCCTGCTAAACCTTTGATAGATATAGGTGGAAAATCAATGATCAGAAGGGTTTATGAACAGGCTAAAAAAGCAAAACTACTTTCCAATGTTGTTGTAGCCACTGACAATAATGAAATATTTGACCATGTGAAAAGTTTCGGTGGGAATGTTGTCATGACAAAAGAAGAACATCCAAGCGGAACTGACAGGTGCTTTGAAGCATTGGAAAAAACTTCGGGCAATTTTGATTTTGTTATTAATATTCAGGGAGATGAGCCATTCATTCACCCTGAGCAGATTGACCTTTTGGCTTCTGCACTTAACCAAGAAACTGAACTGGCTACTTTAGTTAAAAAGATAGAAGACCAGGAAACCCTATTCAACCATAATACACCAAAAGTTATTTTTGATAAATATAAAGAAGCTATATACTTCAGCCGTCAGACCATTCCATACATAAGAGGGGCTGAACCTGAGCAATGGCTTTCGAAAGCCGCATTTTACAAGCACATCGGTATCTATGCTTATCGGTCAGATATTCTTAAGGCGATCACTTCTCTTGAGACCGGCAGTCTGGAGAAATCAGAATCTCTGGAACAATTAAGATGGCTGGAGAATGGATTTAAAATAAAAGTAGAGATTACAACTTATGAGAGTGTGGGAATAGATGTTCCTTCTGACCTGGAAAAAATAAAAGATCTGATATAATCAGATCTTTTTTTCAAGACTGTCTACAGCCGTCTCTACTTTTAATTTGAATCGGGTCCATCCCTCCTCTGCATCTGCTTTGGTAGAATCAATATTGTATCCTTGCACTTCCTTCTTTAAAGCTGTAAATTTCTGTTTCATTACCTTAGAGCCTTTGTCTGCTTTTTTATCAGCCTTTTTCTCCAAAGCTTCTATTTTATTTTCTAACTTCTCTTTCTCTTCCTCCATTTCAGCTTTTGAAGTTTCCTTCTTATTCTGGTTTTCCTGTTGAGAATACATTGAAGTTGCTGAATCACTATGTCCTGCTTCTGTTTTTCTTTCCTCACAACCTGAAAGGTAAATTCCGCCAATAAAGGCAAATCCTATAACAGAAGTAACTATGTTTATCTTTTTCATCTCTTTCATCACTTTATCAATCTCACAAATCTTCTCTATAACGCTGTCGGTCTTTTATACTCATTTTCCTTTCTTGTTTAACTGCCGCTTTTCCGGCAGACATTTCTTTTCTAAGTTTATATATTACAATCGCACAATCAGATTCTTTTACAATATTTTCTGAAATACTGTCACTGAAAATCCTCTTCAGTCCTTTCTTTTCATGACTAACAAGGCAGACTACATCCGCATTCACTTGTTTTGTAAAATGCAAAATACCTTCTTCCTCCGTTTTATCCGAAACCAGATGTATGGGATTATTTTCTAACTTAAAATCATCCCTGATCTCATCAAGTGTCTTCTGTATCTTCGCTTCAGAAATACTATTTGAAGGAGTATTAACCTTCAGAAAATGCAGGTTAGCCTTAAATGCCTCTGCCATACTTTTTACCTTTCCAACTATTTTATGAACAGGTTCTTCAAAGTCTGATGCAAAAACAATTGTTTCAACTTTAAAAGGAACCTCTGTATTCTTCAATATCAATAGTGGAACAGCAGCCTTTCTGATCAATTTTAAAGTAGTGGATCCGAATAGGACTTCTTCAATATCACTTTCTCCCTTCTTACCCACTATGATCAGATCTATCTCTTCATCTGCAGCATGCAGAAGGACTTCTTTTGAAACTTTCCCCTGAACAATGATACCGCTTGACTTAATACCTTTTGACTTAAGACGGTCTACAAAGCCCTTTAACAGTCTTTGCTTTACTTCCATTATTCTTGCCTGATAATCCATCTGCAGTTCATCTTCAAACAATGGATCACCAAAAGAACCTATTTTTGGTACATACACTTGCTGCACTACATGGAGCAGCTTCACTTCACATTTCTTTTGCAAAGCGATATATGCTGCTGCTTCAAGAGCTTTTTGTGAGTAAACAGAAAAATCCACGGGCACAAGTATTCTTTCCATTAATCAGTTTCTTATATCTTTAAATGCAACAGTTTTAAAAATCAAATTGTTGGAACCGCCCCGCAAATCAACTTAAAAATCAACATCTTAAGAGTTACTCAAATAATATTGAAAACAAAAAAATACTAAATAAAAAAGCTGAGCACAATTCAATGCTCAGCTTTTAAAAAATTGACTTCATCTAGTTTAACCTCCTATTTTCTTTACTTTATAACCTTTGCTTTGAAGGTAGGCCATGACTTTATCTCTGACGTCTCCTTGTATCAATATCTCACCGTCTTTCACACTTCCCCCTACACCGCATTTCTGTTTTAACTCTTTGCCTAATGTTTCAAGATCTTCAGCTTTGCCTACAAACTGAGTAACAGCTGTAACAACTTTTCCTCCACCTTTTCTGTCCAGCTGTATTCTGAGATCTTGTTGCTGGGGAGGTAAGGTCGTAACTTCTTCTTCCTGATTATATTGGTATTCAAATTCAGGGTTGGTAGAAAATACCACACCGTCTCTGTTCTTCTTATTTTTTTTCATATTGACAAAACTCTTAAACTATTAGGAACAATTGATATTTTTAATCGGGAATCCATATACACAGGTTCTCCATCAAGATGTACCGGACCAGATGACTCTCTTTCTATTTCAATATTTTTAGCTTTAATAATGTCCAGATAGTGAAATTTATTCACTTTTTTGGTGAACAACTTAAATCCGAGATTCAAAAGTGAGCTTGATGGAAAAGGATGCATCATACAGACATCAATGTAACCGTCCTGCAGACTTGCCTGAGGAGCAATAAATACATTGTTACCATATTGTGAGGCGTTGGCAAAACTTAAAAGAAATGCTTCCATTTCTATTTCTTTTCCATCCAGAGAGATTTTATAAGTTTCACATTTATAGCTTTTATATTCGGTAATGACAGTTTTCAGATAAGTAGAGAATCCTCTGGTTTTCTGTTCAGAAAAGACTTTTCCGATCAGAGCATCAAAGCCTACCCCTGCCGTGCAAAAAAATGGTAAATTATTTAACCTACAGTGATCGATAGAAACAGGAGCTGAGTCAAGAAGATATTTAATTGAATTTTGAATATGTATCGGAACCTTTAAATGTCTTGCAAGACCATTACCTGAACCAAGCGGTATTATCCCCAAAGCAGGTGTTTGCCCTATAAGCCCTGTGGCTACTTCATTGATTGTACCATCACCTCCCACAGCAACAACGGCATCAAAGTTATTATTTACCGCTTCCTGAGCCAGTTCTGTTGCATGACCTTTGAATTTGGTAAATGCAATTTCATAATACTTTTCCGAGCCGCTGAATACTTCTTTTATTTTCCGGGGAATATCCTCCTTACTTCTTACTCCTGCAATAGGATTAATAATAAAGAAAAATCGCTCTGGTTTTTGTTTCATTTAGTTATTTCCTTTCCAACCAACAAATCTGTTCCTCGAAAATACGACATATTCCTCACTTCACATATATAATCTTAATTCCAAGGATATTGAATAGCTGAATTTTTATAAAATAATAATTGCTTAATTTTATTTTTAATTACGCCCTATATTAAATTATTAAATAGAGATGGAAACAGCTCCTGCTAAAAAATTTTATCAAACACTTTACTTTTATGTCCTGATTGCTATAGTGGCAGGAGTATTAACAGGATACTTTTTTCCGTCAACGGGAGCAAAGTTAAAACCTCTTGGTGATGCTTTTATTAAGCTTATTAAAATGATTGTTCCGGGGGTTATTTTCACTACTGTTGCTTCTGGTATCGCAAGTGTCAAGGAAAATAAGAAAATAGGAAGAATAGGATTTAAAGCATTTATATACTTTGAAATAATTAGTACTCTTGCCCTTGTTATAGGGCTTATTGTTGCTAAATTCCTAAAACCAGGCCAAGGTATGAATGTCAATCCGGTCACCCTTGATATTTCAGGCATTGAGAGTTATACAGAATCAGCCAAAAAATTTGATACAACTACCTTTTTTCTGGACATTATCCCTGATTCCTTTTTCGGAGCTTTTGCTGAAGGTAAAATCCTTCAGGTGCTTTTTCTAGGTATTCTTTCAGGATTTGCAATTTCGAGAATGGGTGCATACAGGGATCCACTCGTAAAAGGAATAGATTACTTCAATCATTTCTTCTTTCGGGTAGTCTCAATTATTCTGAAGGCTGCACCAGTAGGAGCCTTTGGGGCTATGGCTTTTACTATTGGTAAATATGGCATTGAGAGTTTATTATCCCTGGGAGAGCTCATGGCATCTGTTTACCTGACCTGCCTCTTTTTTGTCTTTGTTATTCTGGGAATAATAAGCTGGCTTTCTGGCTTTTCTATTATTCGGATTTTAAAATATATAAAAGAAGAAATATTTCTTGTGCTTGGCACCAGTTCCTCGGAACCTGCCTTACCTGGATTAATGAAAAAAATGGAGAAGGCAGGTTGTTCTCAATCTATTACAGGACTGGTAATACCGGCAGGCTATACTTTTAACCTGGATGGCACTTCTATTTACCTCACCATGGCTACCATGTTCATTGCTTATGCAACCAACACTCAGATAAGTCTTTGGGATGAGATAGTACTACTTGGCATACTCATGCTTACTTCCAAAGGAGCTGCTGCTGTAACCGGAGGAGGTTTTATTGTCCTTGCTGCAACACTTTCATCTATAGATAAACTTCCTGTAGCTGGTATTGCCCTGCTTTTGGGTGTAGACAGATTTATGTCCGAGGCCAGGGCAATTACCAATCTCATAGGAAATACGGTAGCTACCTTGGTTATAGCGAAATGGGAAAAGGAATTTAAGCCAGATGAATTTTCTGAAAATCTGAGGTGATTTTCAATAATTCCCCTGAGGTCTGGAATTAAAATTTGTGTTCTCACAAATCAATGAAAATCTGAACTACACATGCACCTCACAAGAACCTGGGCTGCAAAAGCATAAGTACTTCATAAAAACAATTCTCTCTTCTGTAGACTTACTTTAATATAAGTAAGAATCAGGGGGAGATATTGAATTTATGTTAAAAAATCTGGTTTATCTGCTTTTGCTTAGCTTTTCATTCTTAATTGAAAGTCCTGCAAAATCGCAGGTGAAAGAGCCTGGTTATACATATATTCCCTGGGAAAGAATCAAAATTAACGATACAAAAAAAAACGAATCCGATACGGTTGTTGTCATCATTACTACAAGAAAATTCTCCCCGGACAAACTGCAACTGTTCAGTAAATACCAGGATGAACCATGTCACCTGCATTATGTAGTTGCAAGGTTGAAAAACAAAACCTGGAACCTGGAAATCAAAAATTCATTTGAAGAAGCAGCTCTTGAAATGCCTTTAAAGAAAGACTTCCTGTTCTATGTGCATGGAGATGGAAAAACATTTGCTGATGTGCTGGAAGGAGGTTTGCGCATGAGCATTCTCTATGGTGTAAATTTTGTAGCATTTGACTATCCTACCAAAGATGAAGAGTTGCCATTCTGGAAAAACTTTCAGACTTCTATCATTAACGTTAATAATGCTGTTGCTTCATTTGGAAAGATGATCAACGAAATAAAAACCTATCGTGCTTTACATGATAACACTGGCAAGTATACCTTACTATTACATAGTTTGGGAAATGAGCTGATCAAAAATTCTCCCGGCCTTCAGCACTCCTCAATAGTTTTTGAAAATATAGTGATGAATGCACCTGCAGTGAAACAAAGAAAACATTCTAAGTGGGTAGAAAATATTGCTATTCAAAATGATATATATATCATTTCAAACAGACGTGATATAATACTTACCGGAGCTTATTTTCTTACATTCAAGAGTTATCTTGGTAAAAAACACAGAAAGCCTCTTGCTGAAAATGCAACATACGTCCGTCTGGATAATGTTGCCGGCCATAAGCACAGCTTTTTTATTGATATAGAGCTGATGAACCTTACACCCTCAGTTAAACATTTCTATGATCAGATCCTTCACGGATTGCCCGCAGACAATAAAACTTGTTGCTATCTGAAAGCAAAAAGAAACAGGAATAATTACTCAATGGAAAAAAATCCACATTGCAGTTTTTTTATTACCCAAGAGAAAGCAAATGTAAACACTCCTGTAGCTAAGCCAATGACTGAATTAAGCCTTACTGATTTTATTAATCAGATATTCCATACCAAAAAATTCAGAACAGGTAGTAACTGAACTGATGGTAACTCCTAATACACCATGCAGGCTTATATTCTGCCCGGTGAAGAAAAGATTTGGCACTTTGGTACGAGTCGGTATAAATGTTTTGATAGGATCACTATAATCTTTCATTACTCCATACATGCTTCCATCTTTGGTTCCTATGTAATCTCTATAGGTTAAAGGAGTAGAAGTATTGTATGATTTGATTTTGCCTCTTAGTCCTGGAATTCTTTTTTCCAATTCATTAATCAGCTTTTCAGCCTTCCTGATTTTAAATTCCTCATATCCTTCTCCTCTGTTCGTTCTGTGGTGAGGTATGGTATGGAAAGAAAATTCCCAGGGAGCAACATCTTCATATTTCATGTAAGCCATTATTGTGAGGCTTTCGGCATATTCCTCGTCCTGTCTGCTTACAGGAAAAAACAATGCGTAACCGAGTGGCCAGTTTTCTTCATTATAGTTCAGAGTGTTCCACACATCAGGATTTTTATAATGATAGATGTTGCAGTTCCTGTATTTAATCGTTTTTGGTTTTAAGACTATATTAAGAATAAAAACAGAACTTGTATTTTCAAGACTATGAATCCTTGTTGAGTATGCCTTTCTGATCTTTCCAGGCTCAACCATATCAAGTGTATTACTTGGATGGATATTTGAAATGAATCGTTTTCCTTCTACCCTCTCCCCGTTTGACAACTCCACTGATTCAATCTCATCACCCTTGAAACAGAATTTAGTTACTTCCGAATAATTCCTGATTTCACCACCCATTTCTTTTATTGATTTCGTCAATATAGTTGCAATCTGAGCCCCTCCACCAATGCATTTGTAGGCGCTTTCTATATAGCTATTGATTATAAGCCCATGTACATAAAGTGGCGTTTTTTCTCCAATGCCTGCATACAATGGATTCGTACCAGCGAGTACATTCTGCAATATTTCATTAGAAGTAATAGATTCAATATATTCTTTAGCATTTACAGAAAGATACTCTGTATTAAAAAAGCTTTGTTCACTATATCGTAAATTATATAGCGGGGAAAAGTTACTTATTTCCCTAAGCTTTGTGCAATATTTCTGGATCGCTTCCTTCTCGGAAGGGAATTGTTCGATAAGCTTTTCGCTGAACCGTTCATAACCCATTGCATAAGGATATTCATTTTCATCATGATCAAAAGAAACTACATCAAAACAATCTTCGTCTAGTTTTTTCAGCTTTAGCTTATCCATCAATCCGAAATATCTGAAGTATTGATTCAGGTTTTGGCCTTCATCCAAACCTCCTATATAATGGATACCCGTATCAAATATCGCTTTATCTCTTACGAATATCTGAAGATTTCCTCCTATTTGTCTGTTCTTTTCAAGAATACAAACAGAATTCCCTTCTTTGGTAAGTGTGTACGCACATAATAACCCCCCTAGACCACTTCCAATAATTACATAATCAAATTGTGGCATTCTAAAAAATTATTTTTTTATTATAAAAATTCTATTTGATGTCAGCTTTGTATTGTCTACAATTTCAACATCAAGCCCTTTGTCTTTAGCTTGTTTTACGATAGCTTTGCCAGAAAGATACGAAAGCGGATTTTCTGTTTTGTTAAACTTAACAAAACGTGTGGAGAAGAATTCCGTTAACTTAGTACCTTTATGTCTCTCCTGATAATCCGTATCTCCATCTCTTAAAATCAGCATTCCCCCAAGGTTTAACTTATTAAAGCAATTGTTCAACAGGTCAGTTTGTGCTGCTTCAGGAAGATAATGCATCACATCATTTAATATAATCACATCCGAAGTTGGTATCTCATATTTAGTAATATCTCCAGCTTCAAAACTAACATTTGCAGGTTTGGCAAATCCATTGTTTGCTACCTCAATCTTTTCGGAGTCATAATCAATTCCAACAATTTTTCTTTCTTCAGATAGAAAACCAAGCATATTACACAAGAATCCATAACCGCATCCTAAGTCTGTGATCATAGCTTTTTTGGGTATGATAGCATTGAAAAACTCGTAGTTATTTTCTAATCTTAACTTTACTCTCAGATACCATTCCAGAACAGGTCCTTTATAGATATAGTTCTTGATTAACCTATCTTTATAGTAATTTACCGTTTCTTCTGAATCTTTAAGTTTTTGATATTCTCCTCTGAAATATCTTCCGATCAGTTTTGCTCTTTCAGAATACGTTTCTCCATATGTCTTGTCTTCCGGAGAAATTCTTGGCAAAAACTTCATTGTTATCCTTCCGCTTTTCAGAAGTAAGTCTCCCTTTGCAATTGTATCACCTGTGCCATGCAGAAGAAGAGGAAGAATATCTAGTTTTAAGCGCTCTGCCATAAGGAAAGCTCCTTTATGAAACCGTGCAACTTTCTTGTCTGCAGCTCTCGTTCCTTCCGGGAAAATAATGATGGAATAACCTTCGTCAACTAACCCTTTCAGTTTCTCCAAACCCGAATCATGGTCTGAGTTTGCAAGATAAAAATCAGCTGATCGGATAACTCTTCCAAAGAATGGAGAATTCCATACCCATTCATTCGTTACCATTACCATTTTGGGATAAAGCATAATAGTAACCAGAATATCCAGGAATGATTGATGATTCGCTATGATTACCGCAGGTTTCTTAAAGTCCTCCCCAGTTTCGTTTATAATCTTCTTCCTCACATTTCCCATAATATAAATCATGGACTTGCTGAAATACATCAGCAGATAATGCAGGATCAGCTTTCTCTTTTGAGTATTGACAGGAAGAACATACAATACAATAGGACCAACTATATTTAACAGCAAACATCCTGAAAGAAAATAGGTATAAGCTACAATTGTGAAGAATATCCCCTCAGCAGTATATGGATCAAACCCTTTTCTTGTCCTGTTGGTGATCAGCAACCTGAATAGTAATGGCTGTACGGTATAGGAAATGATAATTACCGAGAACATTCCTACTATTGATAAGAATGCTATCGATTGCAGGGCTGGATGTTGTGCAAACACCAACACACCTATTCCGACAATAGAAGTAAATGCTGAAAGAAATATGGACGTCTTATATGAAGCAAGATTATTGAGTCCCAGTCTGTACTCCTGAAGTAGACCTGACATGATAAATATGCTGTAATCAATTCCAAGACCGAGAATAAAAGTAGAGATGATGATATTAACTATGTTAAACTTTAGTCCCAGCATACCCATAAGTCCCAGTGTCCATAGCCAGCTCAAACACATTGGAACAAATGCTATTAAACCAAGCTCTAACCTTCCATAAGAAACAACAAGTATGAAGAATACCAATCCTAGGGAAAGCACCTCCAAAAGACTGAAATCCCTATTCAGAATTTCAATAAATTTATCAGTAAGATATTTTTTATCAACTATTGTAAGGTTATCATTTTCATGAATATCAGCATAGACCTGTTTTTTATTTTCCTCATCAACCTTTAATAAAGTAACTACCGTAGTCAGATCTTTACTTTCAGATATAAAATCATTGAAGAACAGTTTTCTTACATCAGCAAGCTCTTCCATTGATACTGGTTGATATTGTTTATCAAGCAACTCATAGAATCCTGCAAATGCTTCGGGCTTGAATTTATATTTACCTGACGACTCCTGAAGGTTCTTTTTCAACGCGGCTTTCTTTTCTTCTGTCCAGTAATGATTCCACCTTTTAATCTTTTCTTTCTGAAGACTATCACTGATCAGCATTTTACTAACTGAAGTATACTTGCGGATAACACCGTCTTCTCTCAGCTTTTCAACCTGATCAGCAACTTTCTCACTGCTGGCCAGAGCTTCATTCAGTGTTTTTCCGCTGGAAACGAGGTAAACTGACTTAGATGAAGCCGAACTGATTTTATTAAGATTTTCCTGAGCAACAAAAAGTTTATCAGAAACATAGTTCATCTTGAGCATATCACTTTCAAATTCAACCAGATTGTAAGTATATGCACAGATTATAGAGACCACAGCTATTGCCCCTATAATAAAAGGATTTCTGTCAAATTCGTAGGAAGTGTACTTATGAACAAAAGAAAGACTTCCCTGATCTTCTGCTTTTTGTTCTTCAACCTTTTTCTTCTTAAGAAAATGAGGAAGCACTATTAAACCAATCAAAGCTGCATTAATACAACTGATTGCAGCGAATAACCCCAGGTCCTGCAAAGCTTCGCTTTTCACAAACATCAGACAGAAGAACGAAGACGCAGTGATAAGACAACTTAGTAACAGAGGAGTTGTGACATCCTTTATAACTGCCTTAGGAGAACCGGTGCTCTTATAGTGGGTAAAAATATGAAGCGAGTAATCAATAGTAATACCAAGCAATACAGAACCCATTCCCAAAGCTATGGCAGAAATATTAGGCCTGAAGAAGGTTAATAAAGCAAGTGAAATCAATCCGCCAATAGCTACAGGCAGGAATATCAGAAATACAATTGCTGCTCTTCTGAAAAACAAACTGATAAATACGACAAGAATAGAGATAGCAATTGATACCGTTATGGTAATATCATTTTTAATTCTTTCGGCATTGCCAACTGACATCGCCATTGCTCCAAAATATTCTGCCTTTACCGTTCCGTTCTCTACCTTCTGCAGACTATCTATTGTAGCATCTATGCCTTTGATAAATTCAGCATTTTTTGCTGTTTTATTCCCGGAATGAGCAGGATCAATAAAAAACACAAGGTGCTTTTTATCTTTAGTTACAATACTTCCATTATATATTTCGTAATTATCTTCATATTGAAGATTCTGAAGTTTCTTTAATCCAATAAAAGTAATTCCAACAGGGTCTTTTACAATGAACTGTTTCATTACAATGCTGGCAGGTGATATCAAAGTCTTATAATTCCTTGCCATAGTTGAGTCAAGTTGCTGCCTTTCTGTCAACAGATTGATATCCGCATAATCCTTTTCATCCAGAAACAGGGGAATATTTTCATAGAAAGTATTATACACCTGAGCCATCATATCGTCAGACACTTTGTAATTAATGTCATTGATATATTCAGGCTGATATTTTCCCTTCAGTACTTCAGCCAGGCTTTCTGAGAAACTAACCAGTTTATCTGGATCCGTTGCTGTTGTGTCATTAAGATAAAGATGAAAGATAAGCTTATCTGTAAACTTAGAGTTCTGAAAGATCAGATTCATTTTCGTGATCTTCTCATCCTTGGGCATTATCTTGGAAATATCTTCTTCCATTTTGATGCCCGAGGCAAAATATGCAGCTACGGCAATGATAGAACAAATAATG
This sequence comes from Sporocytophaga myxococcoides, assembly GCF_000775915.1. Taxonomy (NCBI): domain Bacteria; kingdom Pseudomonadati; phylum Bacteroidota; class Cytophagia; order Cytophagales; family Cytophagaceae; genus Sporocytophaga; species Sporocytophaga myxococcoides. The sequence goes on along the minus strand of NZ_BBLT01000010.1, from coordinate 219,175 downwards.
ACTGCAAGCAGCCATCTTCGTTTTTCAAAAAAATTATATAGAGTAAGAAATAGACCTGACATTAATATTTCAGCTTGAAATTTCAGTATTAAGTTTTTGCTTTGCAGGAAAAACTTTTAACAGCAAATAAGTTATAAGACCAAACAGTACAGCTGCAGCTACTGCTAGCAACATGCTTCCAACCGTATATTGGAAGAGATCTGCTTTAACATTTTCTAAAGTAATATCTCTGTTGAAAATCAAAACATCTTTCCCATTTGGCAAAACCATGCCTCCGGCCTTATAGCTTAAGAAAATAAGGATGGGAATCATTGGAGGAATGCTAATATGAGCTGCAGTTACGAAAAGCACTTTATTTAATCTCATTAAGTGCGCCAGTGTAATTCCCACAATCAACTGAAAACCCCATATCGGAACTATTCCCATAAAAACACCAAACATTACAGACAATGTTTTTCTCAAATCAGATTCATCCCTGTTGAATACATACTTCTTGAAAAAATCAGCTATGCTGTTTCTATTGAGACTTCTGATTACTTTAAAGGGTTTGATAAAAAGTATTGCAATAACTACCAGAATAGTGTTCAGAACACTTACTCTGCTAAAATCTTTAAATGGTCTGAAGTGCGTAACCCGTTCTTTACCATAATATACTTGCACTGGTACAGAATCTACTTTTACACCTTTCCAGGAAGCCCTGACTATATTCTCAATTTCAAACTCATATTTTCTGGTAAACCATTTCATTTTATATAATGGCTCCAGGGGATAAAGACGATATCCGGACTGAGTATCCGGAAGTTTTACACCTGTTTCAAACCAAAACCAGAAATTAGAGAACTTATGTCCAAAGCTGCTTTTCCCAGGCACAGAAGATTGTTCCATATTCCTTGCGCCTACAATAAGGGTTCCCGGTTCTTTTTCTATCTTATCTATAAATACAGGAAGATCTGATGCCATATGCTGACCATCAGAATCTATCGTAATAGCATATTGATATCCTTGCTCAAAAGCAGCTTTGAATCCTGTACGAAGGGCCATGCCTTTGCCCATATTACGAGGTTGCTGGACTACTTTAATCTGCGTGAAAGACTCAAGGATATTTCGGGTTGAATCTGTAGAGCCATCATTGACAACAATGACATCTCCAGTATATTCCAACACATCACTGATCACTTTGAACAAAGTTTTTTCATTGTTATATGTAGGAATCAACACACAACACTTAAGCTTGTCAAACTTCTCCCTATAGATATTTTTCAGAGATGTCATGAATCATTTCATATTGAACATTAGAAGACAAAAAGCTGATTAATAACATATTTCCCACTTGTTTAATTCCTTAAAAGCAAAAAATATTAATCAGTCCCTGTAGTTGCTATTTAAAGGTTCCGCTAAACTTAAAGAATACTTTATCTTCAAAAAATATGGTATTGTTTACCTTAATAACGGAATCTTCCAGTTGTTTATAATTGATATCAAAATCTAGAAACTTATTTACCTCCGGATTTACAATATTCATAAATTTCAAGTTATCACCCGTTACCAGAGTTAGTTCTTTTTCTAAAACTGATGATAGCATTTCTTTGATCATTTGAACCATGCACACTCCGGGCACAACAGGATTTCCAGGGAAATGACCTTCAAATATTTTATGTTTTTCATTCAGTTCAACTCTGACTTTTAGCGAACCTTCTGTAACCGGCTCTACTGCTTGTACTTTATAGAAATTCTTCTCTTGTAACATATTATCTTTTCAAAAGACTCATCTTTATTGTCAACTTTATATTCTTATGATCCAGCAGAATATTTGAGGGCACTTTATCTTTATAATCAGTGAATAGGATCTCCACTTTAACCTTGGATTTCTTACCGTAAGTCGTCATTATTTTTGACAATTGGCCATCTTCAAGATTGTAAAAATAAGCATTTTCTTCCTTCTTTCCTCTGAGTCTGTAAATTACATGAGTGCTATCATTTGAAACAACTGCTTCAGAAGCGATTAATGGATTCATGAGTAATAGCCTGAAGTCGTCCCGCAGAAGGTTGATTACTACCTTTTTGTTCATCTGGTCAATGCAGTAATGCACTTTAAAAAAATGAGACGGACCCAGCTCAAAGTCAAAAAGTTTAACACCTACTTCAGTGGTAAATACTAGTCTGTACTTATCCATCTCTGTATTTTTTATAATTAACAAGCCGCTAAGGTAATGACCATAAACATCTACAGCCGTTTTATAAACAAATGCACCACTGTCACTTTTAAAAAGCGACATCAGTTCTCCCGATTTCAAGGGCCTTCTTTCTTCTTCTGTACTGGCCGTTTTAGATCCTTTACATGAGAAAAGCAGAACTATGAGAATACTACTTAATATGAAACTTCTCATCTGAAATTTCTGCATTTACTTTTTTATTAATGAAAGCTATATTGGTATAATCCCCTGATGGCTCAGTCATAGTCAGTTTGGAAACTGTAAAATCCTTTTTGTCAAAGTATAAACTGATAGTTTTCAGAAAACCTTTCATGTTTTTGTTCAAAGGAGTAAGGTCAACCAGATAATACTTTTCATTCTGGTAATACTTGATATGATAATCCTTACTGTTCAGCACATTCCCCTGTACACTATTAATGATCATGTTGTTGATCTCCTGGAACATTTTATTAGATTGCATATCATATTTGTTTTCCCTGGAGTCATCTTTTATAAAGACTTTATTTTTATTCATGATGATCAGGTATTGAAAAGGATCAGTGTATTGCCATCTCAGCATGTTATCCTTTTTAAACATGAAAGTTCCCTTGGTAATAATTTTTTCTGCAAGTACATTCAGGTTTTTCTCCTGAACAAAATCACTTTGAATGGTCTTGGTTTCTTTCGCTGTTTTAGCAAGATTATTTTTAAATGAAACCGAATCCGTAAGCGGACTAAAACCAGCATGCTGACTTACAGCAATTGTGGTAAGCCCCAGAATAAACGAAAGAAAAAATCCGAATTTCTTAATTAAAAGCATATGCATCTTTATTTACAAACTTCTCAATTGATACAAAAGAATATCCATTTTCCTTTGCATACAAAATAAATGATTCTAAAATCTCAACAGTACGATCATTGGTATCATGAAAAAGATAAATAGCTCCAGGTTTCAGAGCCTTTTTCAGTTTATCCAATAAATTGATTTTATCCATTACAACAGTATCAAAGGAACGAACATTCCATCCGATTGTGGAATACCTTGTATCTCTAAGAGCCTTATACAAAGGAGGATTCGTTACTCCATAAGGCGGCCTGAAATACAAGGGATATTTCCCCAAAACTTCCCTGATCTTATCATCTGTCTGTTTCAATTCAAGTTTCATGCCTGAAGGTGATTTCAGGTCAAACCAGAAAGAATGATTGAAGGTATGATTTCCTACTATGTGTCCCTCCTGATCCGTTTTTTGTAATAAACCTTCATTTCCTTCTATGTTTTTTCCGATGACAAAAAAGGCTGCCGGGACAGAATGTTCTTTTAAAATCTTTAAAATTCTTGGCGTTATTTCAGGATGAGGTCCATCATCAAAGGTTATACATAATTCCTTCTTACTATCGGGACCAGAACAAACTGCCTTTACAAAAAAGCCAGCACTAAGATAGGTCACCCCATAAAATACAACAGCAGAATACACTAAAACATTAAGGACCAACCACCAAAAAGAAAAATCTTTTTCAATCGACAGAAAAAGGAGCAGTGCCGAAATGATGAAAAATAACGCGCTTACAAGCTTAAACCTCAACATGAGGATAATAAAATGAGGGAATGATTTCCGTGGTAATGGTTATACAAAAGAATTTTATTCACTTCCTTTTCAGGAGTGTGGCTTAAGGAAACACAAGCTGGAATTTCCTTTTTCTTTAATATCTGAGAAGCCAGCCAAACTCCAAATGCAGAAGAGGTCGAATATTCACCACAAAGATTTTTAAAAGCCGCTGAATTATTTTCTTTAAAGAAATTTTCTTTAAACTCTGAATATACCTTATCCCCTTCCTTATCGCCATTTGTTCCTATAAGGATAAGATCAATATCTTTCGCCTCAATATTATTGGAAGAGAATATTTTATCAAGAATCATTTTAAGATCTTCGTGGCTATTTGTGTTAAAAAGTATTTCAACAGCCAACACGATTGCATATGGATCCTTTGGACTTGAAGATAGAGAAAAGAATGCAGCACCTTCTCCAGGTATTGTCCCTTTTGAATTTTTGTTAAAAAACTCAGAAGTCGTTGCTCCTTTTTTCCAAACTCCTTTTTTCGCATGAATAGAATAATGATTATGCGTCATTTCGTCTACTCCACCTAACAAGACATTGGAAGCTTCTCCTTCTTTCAGAAGTAGTATTGAATCTACAAAAGCACTTTCGAATGAAAGATCTCTGTGAACATAGGTGAAGTTATAATTATTGCAGGTAAGAAGCAAAGCAATCTGAGCGCCTACAGTATTATGCGTTGACTGGATAAAAGATGTAGGAGTTAAAAACTGTTCCTTGTTGTTTAAAATATTACAAAGGAAATTTTCAGTATCTTCAAGACAACCCATGCCAGTGCCCGTAATGATTGCATCTGGGTTTTCCACCTTTGCATCTCTGAGACAATAATTGGCAGCAGCAACTCCCATCTTTATAACCCTGCCCATTCTCCGGGCAGAGGCAGGGGAAATAAACTCCTTGTAATTTGGCTCTATTACTTTAAAATAGTCCTGATGATATGTGATCTCTTCCAGAAAAGAGGAATTGTCCAGAGTATTCTGTGGAGAGACATTACCAAGACCATTAATATAAATCTGCATCATTTAAATCTTCTTAAAAACAAGAGCTGAGTTATTCCCTCCAAAACCAAAAGAATTGGAAAGTACGCTTTTAATATCGATACCTGATATTAAGGAAGTTTCAGGAGCAAGGTCCAGTTCTTTCATCTTAACTTTAAAGTTAAGATTCGGGAAGATGGTTTTATTCATAATGGATAAAGTAGAATAAACAGCCTCAATACCACCACAAGCCCCTAATGTGTGTCCGGTATATGACTTGGTAGAACTGAATTTCGGAATTTGTGTACCAAACAGTCGTGTCATCGCAGTACCCTCCGATAAATCGTTATTGGGAGTTCCTGTACCATGAACGTTAATATAGTCAATTTCCTCAGCTGCTAATCCTGCCACTTGAAGAGCTTTTTTCATGGCAAGAAACGCTCCTTGTCCATCAGGAGAACTTGCCGTCTGATGATAAGCGTCATTGGTATTCGCATATCCGCTTACTTCAGCGAGAATCGGTCTGTTTCCTGCTTTTGCAGCTTCTTCAGACTCTATCACAATATAACCTGCTCCCTCTCCGAGATTCAGTCCTTGCCTGCTATCGTCAAACGGTCGGCAATGCTCTTTATCCAGAATCATCAACGTGTTGAAGCCATTAATTGTAAAGACTGTAAGAGAGTCTACTCCTCCGGCAACAACCCTGTCAAGCATTCCTGCCTTTATCATTCTTGCCCCAAGCATGATAGAATTGGCAGAAGAAGAACAAGCAGTACTAATGGTAGTCATGAAGTCTTTAATACCCAATGCCTCAGCAATTCTTTCAGTACTTTCCCCGCAGTCGTGAGTTTCAAGAAATTTCATAAAATCCCCGTTGTCTGTCGGATCAAGATACTTATTATAAAGCATTTCAGTCTTACCCATTCCCCCTACAGAAGTAGCTGAAATAAAACCTGTTCTTAATTTGGATACTTTATCCAGGCCAGCTGCAAGATATGCCTCCCTCGCAGCAATGATTCCTAACAAAGTAGTTCTTGTCACTGGCCGATTCATATCAAATTCGGCCAATTGACCCAGATCCTTATCGGAAAGCTTTACTTCCGAAACAGGAATGATATTTTTATGAACAGTATCAAGGTTTTGAATATGCCCTATACCAGGCCTTAAAGATGTCAATGAGTTATAGTTCTCCTGCACATTGTTTCCAATGGAAGAGATAACTCCAAGACCGGTAATGACAACCTTTCTGCTCATTCCTAATTACGCTTTTTTGTGCTCTGAAATGTAGTCTGCCATCGACTTGATCGATGAAAATATCTTTTTGGCTGAAGCTGCATTTTCCACTCTTAAACCATATTCTTTCTCAAGAAGAACTATAAGTTCAAGAGCATCTATACTGTCAAGCCCAAGCCCGTCTCCGAATAAAGGAGCTGTAGGATTGATATCTTCAGGTTTTACATCTTCCAGTTTAAGGGCCTTTATTATCTGAACCTTTAATTGGTTTACTAAATCTTCCATAATAAACTTAAAAATTATATATTTTTTTAATTTGTTCTGTTGTATGTGTAATCATGTTATCTCCCTGATCCGCTTCTGCCAAATATACAAACGCCTCATATTTGCCCTCGCAAAACTCTACCCAACCAGCAATACAGGATTTCAATTTTCCTGAAGAGAAAAGATTATTTACATAATCTGTAATAAACTCAGGATTATATTCTTCAAAAATAAAAAAAGTATTTTCACCTTTTATCTTATTTCTGATACAAATTTCCCCAATTACAATATTGGGCAACGTATACACGAACACAGCAGGGCTTGGAAAGTAATTATTCTTATCCTTAACTGTTTCATAATAAGAAGTATCAGTTTGTAAACTCGAACTGGAATTCGAAAGTACCACACCAATCTCTGTTTCTGTATATTTTTCTTTAATTGCGATGTCTTTTAAAATCAGTTCCGTTGCCATCAGTCCAAGCTTGCACATATCATCCATTTTATAAAATGGTGAATGGGCTATTTCAAGCTTTTTGTAAAGGCTTCTGATAAAGGTAGCAAAGTCATCCTCTGGCTCGGCCTTAAGAAATTCTTCACCGTTCAGAATGGCCTTATTATTTCTTATGATCGAATATGATTTTATAAAACCCTTACTACTCATTGTTTCTCAAAAATCAATGCTGCATTACATCCTCCAAAACCGGCAGCTGTTTTTAAAACTTTTTTCACCTTTTTCTCCATGCAGTCACTTAATACATTTACGGGCTGAGTAACTCCCATTTTGGAAAAACCAGCTGTGGCAAACAGTATATTATTTTTCATTGAATAGGCTGCCATTACAGATTCTGCAATGCCGGCTGCTCCAAGAGTATGACCAATATATCCTTTCAGACTGTTCATCGGCACATTTTCCAGCCTGGCAGAATGAATTGCCTTGGATTCCATTTCATCATTATAATTTGTAGCAGTACCATGGCCTGAAATGTAATCAATTTCTTCTGCAGAAACAGCAGCATCTTTTAATGCCCCGTCTATTGCAAGAAATAAGCCCTCCCCAGTTCTTGAAGGACCTGAAATATGATTGGCATCGTTGGTGATTGCTCCTCCCTTTACTGCAATAGAAGTATTGTATTCAGGTTCAACAGAAAGAATAACCGTACTAGCACCTTCGCCCAGACTGATACCGTCTCTCTGTTCATCATATGGTCTGCACGGTCCGCTGCCGATTGCTCTAAATGACTGAAAACCGGAAACCGTAAACTCAGAAATAACATCTCCCCCGGCTATGATTATATTCCTGTATTTACCTTCATTTAAAATTCTTTTCCCTAACAATATTGCTACAGATCCTGATATACAGGCATTAGATACAACCAGCGGTTGATTTGGATTTTTGAAAAAAGAGCTTATCACTCTTGCCATTACAGCCGGCCTTAAACGTTCTTTAGGAAAGCTGTCATTCAGTCTTTCTTCCAGCAAATCTATATTTCCCTTGGCTGTAGAAATAATAAACAAAGTATCTCCTGAAGCAGGATCAATTTTAGTTTTATTCAGAGCATCCGAAATACTTGTAATAATCATTTTCTCAAGCCTTGTATACTCTGCATTAGAATTCAACCTGCAAAAAGCTTCTTCTAATAAAGGAGTGTTCACCAGTGATACAAAAAAAGGTGTCGGGGAAATAAAATGATCTTCGGAAAGTAATACTCCAGAGCATTTTTCCCTCATTTTTTTTGCATTGTCTCCGGTAGTAAAACCCAGAGATGTGATGACATTATCCGATATTAAAAAAACTGATTTCATCCTTTTTTATAAAGCCACTTTTCTTTCCACTGCTGATAGCAATCAGGATTTGTGATCGAAAGTTCCCCGTCTTTTAAAAAAACCTGAATAGTTTTTCCTGTAGTGAGTAATTCTCTTCCTTGGGGAGTATCTCTGTAAATTTTATAGTCGAATATTATTTTGGCAGCTTCTGTAGGCACAAAGGTCGTCTCCACAATTGCTTTTTCCTGCAGTCTTAATGGCCTTTTATAGTCGCAGTTTGCTGTTACAAGAGGAGTTAAATAACCTTGTGAACTGTATAATTCAACAAAATCAAGGTCAAATTCTTTCCCAAAAGCATCCCTGCCATCTTCAAAAAATTTGAGGTAATTTCCATGCCAGACAATTCCCATTGCATCCACCTCACAAAACCTTACTTTGATCTCAGTTCTGGCAACTAGTAAATTTGTTTCCAACTCTTAATTATTAAATTCTGAATTCTTTTTAGTTAAAAAGCCCAATATGGCTAACTTCTGACTTTAAATTTATTATAAAAATAGGCCATAATTAGCATTGCACCAAAAAAACCGGTTAATGCAGTTACCTCAGAGCATATATCCTGCATTCCAGCTCCCCTGAGAAATAAGTTATTAAACGTCTCCATACCCCATCCCAGAGGAGAAATAACACTCATTTTTCTCAATATTTCCGGCATTATAAATACTGGTATCCAGATTCCCCCTATTGCAGCAAGAATTACAATGAAAACGGCCGCAAATGTGGAAGATTGCTGATGAGTTTTAAATACTGTTCCAAGAAACACTCCTAATCCGGTAGCTGCCAATCCGATAGATACAACAGCTATTGTAAGCGCGGAAAGGTTTTGTCCTATTTCTAAGGCAGGTAATCCAAGTAGTGGCATTAAAAAAATTCCTGCCAACATCATTAAAACAAACTGCACAAGTGTAATCAACAAGTAAGCCAGGACCTTGCCAATCATTATTACCAGAGAAGTACCCGGAATTGTTCTCAACCTTAATGTGCTGCCATCTTCTCTCTCTTTAATAATACTGCCAGCCAAAGGAATGACAATAAAAAAAATTCCAAAGATTGTCCAGGCAGGAACATTATGCTGCACGGAATTCATAGACAAGCCTTCTAATTCTGGCACAGCACCTTTCTGATCTAACTGTATAAATCTTCTTGTATCTATATTAAACTGATTGCCATTAGGAAAATACTGGGATAAATGTTGCGAAATTACCTTTATCGACTGGCTGGCTTGATATCCGTCTAGAATTTTATCTAACGCTAATTGGACCGACTTTTTGAATGATGCCTGTAAAGCAGGATCATAAAAAACCTGAATACCCGCAAACAATGAATCTTTTACTTCTCCAGATTGGCCATTACTAAGCTCACCAAAAGCTCTGCTGATATCTCTGCCAATATGGGTGTGCAACATAAGAGAAGTACCCGGAGGAACAATGACACCAACTTTGTATGCTCCTTTTTTAACTTCTTCTCTTACACTGTTTATATCAGATTTTGAATATTCTGCCTGCGTTATCTTAAATATCCCTGCATGACTCAGACCTTGAAAAATCGCTTTACCACATTCATCTCTATCCTGATCAAGAACCAACACCTTTATTTCAGCCTGCTGATAATCCCTGAAAGGACCATCCTGAATTAATGCCATGATCACAATCATTGTTAAAGGCATTAAAAACAAGATCGTCAGACCTGCTTTGTCACGGATAAGAATCAAAAGTTCTTTATAAATAGCAAAGAAAATTCTCATACTAATCTCTCAATTCCTTTCCTGTTAGATTAATAAACAAGTCTTCAAGATTAGAATACCGATTCTCCTGGGATATCAGTTGTGCAGGCACACCTTCCTTAATGATCTTTCCCTTGTCTATAATAGCAATTCTGCTGCAAAGATCTTCAGCTTCTTCCAGATAATGACTTGTATAAATGATTGTTGTTCCGTTGCGGTTAATTTCTTTTAAAGTTTCAAGAATGAGCACTCTGGACTGCACATCCACTCCTACTGTCGGCTCATCCAGAATAATAATGGAAGGGTTGTGCAATATACCGGCAATAAGATTGACACGGCGCTTCATACCAGTAGAGTACTCATGAATCTTCTTATGACGATGATTTGAAAGCCCCATTTTCTTAAGCCAAAACTCGACTTCTACTTTTAATGGCTGGTTAGATAATCCATACATTCTCCCCAAAAAAATAAGGTTTTCCTCAGCGGTTAAAGTTGGATATAAAGCAATATCCTGTGGAACCAGACCATAGTATTTTTTTATTTTTTCAGGGTATCGAAGGATATCGGTCTCATTCATGTAAGCTGTCCCGATATTAGCGGATGAAAGTCCGCAGATAATAGAAATCAAAGTAGTTTTGCCGGCTCCATTAGGACCGAGTAACCCGAAAAAATCGCCCTTTTCAATATTCAGATTTATCCCCGAAAGCGCAGGGGCATATCCTTTTTTATAAGTTTTATAAAGATTATTTACCTGAACCACTTTTTATAAGGTAATTTTTTTCAGTTTGGTAAATATTGCTTTCTCACGATCTGCACATTCCAATAATATATCCGATAACGTTTTGTATGATACTGCAGAAGAAGCTCTCCCTTTACAGATTCTTCCAGCTTCAAATGCAAAATCTCTCCATCTGTCTCCGGTTTCTGTAACTTCCTGAGCCACCTCCTGAAGCCAAGGCTGTTGAAGTTGGTTGGATGCTTCCTGAAGAAAAGCACCAAATATAAATCTAAATCCGCCGCCTCCTGTCCCGATTTCTTCCTGCATTCTTATCACCTGACCCAGATATAAAATTGCCCTTCTTTCGTCCAGTTTATCCGGCCATTTTTTCAGGCTTCTAGCTAAAAAACGGATTCCTTTTACCCCAAAAAGAGGAATAGGAACATTAAGCATATCACCGGCAGTCTGCTTGATTCCTTTTACAATAGCAGGTTTAAAATCAAAGGAAGAAGGCACAGCTGTCGGATAGTACATTTTTCCTTTTGGAGGCATGGTCCCCTTAGCAAATCTTGCTCTTACCAAATCATCATAATCTATTTCACATGTTTCTTCCAGAACGGGATCACTTACCAGATATTTTCCGTTTCTCTTTCCGAAAACAACAATATTGTGAGCGTTAAAATGAAAGCGTAAAGCTTTAGGTAAATAAGGAAGATAAAATACACTTGTCACTAACCCAACAGGTAAGCCTTTTTCCAAAGTGCGATCCAATTCTTCCATTGCTTTTGTTTCGCTTCTGAAAGTTGTGGAATGCATAGAAATTCCCAGCCGGTTGCTTACTCTTTTAAATATCCATCCTGGAAGTATTCTATAAGAAGTAACTGGTATTCCGTTTAATTTTACAAAAGGAAGGTAGCTGAAAAACAAACCTGATCCTATCCCAAACACCATTGGCTCGGAGATACCTAGGTTGTGAAACTTCAGTAGATTTGATACAGCACCATTTTCACAATGCGCACTCTGATTATGTTCAAATTTCACTTCCAAGTTTATTCGGGTTTTATGAGTTGTGCCACAGAAAGATTCAGAGCACGAGCATATTTTTCAAGAGTTTTCTGGCTTAACTTTTCAAAAGCTGAAGGGCGCAAATGCCAGACAATTCTAAACCAAGAAATGCCTGTCATCTCTGCAAGCATTCCTTTGGTGATCATATTTTTTTCCAGATGAAATAGCAATGGGCTGGCTTTGCCGGATAATACCTGCTGTCTCGCCCGTTCGACTTTTTCATTGATTACCTCCCAGGCTTGATCTAGCGCAATATTTTCAGGTTCCCAACCAGCAGTCCTAACTTTAGTATAAGTGCCGTTTTTATCGGTTGCATATATAACTTTTCTAATGCTTTCCAGTGCACCATGATCTTGAGGAACCTGATCTTTTTCCATAAAAGCTAGATTAATCTTTTTTTACGAAAATCTTCATTTCACATTCAGCAACTGCATTTCCATTGCAGGTACAAAATGCTTTAATAAGCAGGACACCCATTACTTCATTTTCAAATCTCACTTCAGTTATCAGCTCTGATTGAATTGGAGGCAGTGAATGGATTTTCAGTCCTTTAATTGCTCCGATATAGCCTACTGGAGCACCTTTTAAATCACCATTAATATCAGATTTTTGTCGGTTAATTTCATAGCCCATTCGAAGAGCAGCAGTTTGAGCCATATTTTCTACCAACCCCGGTTCTCTGAAATAACCATTATAAGAAAAAATATTATCCTCTTTGATAGTCAGTCCGCTTATAGTTTTTGCATCATCAGAATACAAAAGCTTATCTACCATGACAAATGGCTCTTTTTGAGGAACCATGTTTACAACGATGTCGCCTTCGTAAATTGGACTATTGGAATTCATTTTAATAAAATTTAAAAATTTAACAGACAGTCAGAAGTGCATAAGAATAAGAGAACCTCGCACTTTCCGGAACTGCCAGCAATAATTTATCGCCTATATTTAATTTCCCTGAATTTATAATCTCTTCTACCATTACAAATACAGAAGCTGCTCCGATATTTCCTACACTGGTGAGATTAGTAAACCACTTTTCCTGAGGAATATCAAGATTACATTTTATTAATTCTTCTGCTATTTTATTTCTGAAAAACTCTGATGAAAGATGAGGAAGAACATAACTAACTTCTTTAACATCAAAATTTCGTTTTTTACAAATTCCTTTTAATGCCCTAGCTGCCAATTGAGAAATATTCTGATCCAACAATTTGACATCCTGTTTCATTGCCATTACAGAATTGTCTGCAATAGCTTTAGGTTCCATTTGCTTGAAACTTATCAGATTTCCATTTTCATCTTTATCTGAAGCAGCATACATACAAGTCTCTACTTCATTGGCAAAGGATATGCTATCGACCCATTCTATCTTAAGGGACAAACCTTTTTCTGCAGGTTTGTCTTCCAGGAGAAATGCTCCTGATCCATCTGAAAGCATCCATCTGAGGAAATCTTTTTCGAAAGCGAGTATGGGATTTTCATCCATTTCTCCGATCTTTTTTGCTTCCTCTTCATAATTTTTTGCCTGAAGCATGGGAGAACAAAGTTCTGAGCCTACAATTACAGCATTAGAAGTATTTTCAGACAGAATAGACATGTAACCTATCTTAAGTGCATGCATCCCAGAACAACAGTTGCCCATTGGAGAATATGTTTCCAGAGGTCTTCCTCCAAGATATCCATGGACCATAATTGCATGCGATGGCATAATTTGATCAGGATAAGAAGTACCACATGCTAGCAGTTCTATATCATCCTCCTTAAAGGATTTATCGAATAAAGATCTTACAGCTTCTGCTGCAAGCTGAGCGTTATTATGTGTTATATTACCCTCTTTGTTAAGAGCATAATATCTTGTTTTAATACCATTATTCCTTAATACTATCTTTTTAGCTCTCGAAGGTTTGCCGTTAATAAATCCCAGATAAGTTTCCATTTCATCAATTGAAACCGGATTATTTGGCAAATATTTCGCAACCCTTGTTATAAATACTTCCTTCATTAATAACTTCTCTTATGAAAATTTAGTCGCCGCCTAGTAGCAATAGCAACTAAAAACTTTAAGTCAAACAAAGAGTAAAATTAAGTGATTTCCTATTAAGAATCGCTAAAAATAATACTTAATATATTAAATTTCTATCTATCTGAATTGCAAGCCACTTCTACTTTACCCCAGAAAAATAAGCCACCTTCTTTTTCATTGGCCCCCAAAGTAATAGTCTTTTAATATTTGCAATCACAAACATAATCGGAGTACCTATAATGATTACAAATATTAAATAATATAAGAAAAATGATAAAGCTGCTTTTCTTTTTGGATTTCCGGAACGTCCTAATTTACTGATTGCTTTAGCCCAGATTTTAAAGATTTTAGATCCTGTCATTTCCATTGTCATCAATGGCTGTTTGATTTCTACAGCCCCTGCTTTTACAAGAGAATCCTGAAGGTTTTCTAATTGATTTCCCGATAAATATTTATAGATTATTTCCCCATATGCTGAAGCTCCCCTTATATCTGCCTCTGAAACTCCTGAAGCTGGTAAAAATCCCCAATAGCTTGATTTCTTTCCTTTCATAAGCCAGCCAATGATTGTTACAAGACTAACAAGATTGTGTGATTTATCAAACAAAGCAATGTTCCCTACAAGATTTCCACCCGCTGCTTTGATATAAGCTTTAGCCTTCTCCTGGCCAGAGATCCACATGTTTCGACAAGCTATGACGGTTATAACCGGTTTCCCATTCAAAATCCTTTTTGCTTCCTCGCTTTGGAGAAATGAACAGGCCGGCAAACTTGGAGACAAATACCATGGTTGGTATCCGAAAATTATAAGGTCGAAATCTGAATTCTGCACTTGCAAAGACTTCATCTTTATCCCCTCCTGATGAACGGTTTCAGGAAACACATCTAAAAATTCATCTGCAGACCAGGGAAAATTATAATCATTTTCTGGTTGGAGCTGCTCAAAAGTAAATTCTACGTCTTTCTTATTCATGCCCGAACAAACAGACTTCACAACTGCTGTTAACTGACCGGTTTGTGAATACCAGAGAACAAGTACTTTTTTCATGAATGTGTGTTTTTTGACCAGAAATTATAGAAATTAAACCATTGTTCCGGATAATTCTTTACCATTCTTTCAACTTCTTTCACATACTCTTTCACCATTTCTTCTACATTTCCATTACTTACCTTAGGAGGTGTAGCAAAGAAGTGATAATGTTCATCAGTTTCTTTCACTGCAAATACATAACTGTAAGGAACTTTTAAAGCTTTTGCAAGCTGAAAAGGGCCGAGAGGAAAGAGCGCCTCTTTTCCCAGAAAATCCGTTGATATTACTTTTCCACCTTCCACATACCTATCTCCATGAATACAGATTATTTCCTGATTTTTTAAAGCTTTATTTATTTCAAAGATATGAGAGAGGTCGTCCTTTACAGGGATAATATTAACAGGCCTTTCTCCATAAATTTCTGAAAAATAACTTTTAATTTTTTCATGTTCTGCATCGAACATGACTATGTTAATTTTTGCTTTGATCTGATTTAAAAGATGACCAGCTACCTCATAATTTCCAATGTGGGCGCTTATGAAGATCCCACCTTTACCCTGAGCTGCAATTTCTCTTAAATGAAGCTGGCCATCATGATTGATCGTAAACTTATTTCTGATTCCACCCATGATAGCCACTTTATCTATCAGAGTTTGACCAAATATATAATAATTTTGATATACTTTGAGCCAGGCTGTGAAGTACTTATATTTAAGAATTTCCCTGAAAAAATGAAATGATGATTTCGTTGACTTTAATGAAAAAAGCAAATAATAAAGTGCAACAAACCGAAGTACCAGATATGCGATTTTAAGACCAAGGTGCCTGATCAGGAAAACAAATATTTTGTGCCCTAATAAGGAACCCTGGGTTTTTCCTTTCCAGGCCATTATTACTTAACTTCCTGTTTCTCGCCTACTTTACTTAAAATGTAGTTATAAAAATCCTGGAAGTTAACTATTCCTACAAAATCTTCACCTTTAACTTTAAATCCGAAATTACTTTCAATAACAACTACAAGGTCTACATAGTCAAGGCTATCAAGACCAAGGGTTTCTTTCAGGTTAGCTTCGGGAGTTATTTTATCTGCATCTACCTCAAACTCTTCCACCAAAAAGCCATTAATTTTTTCGATAATTTCCTGATTTTTCATTTTACCTTTAAGTATGTTTTTTATTTTACCTTTTTCAATATTAGTGAGGAGTTGGTTCCTCCAAAGCCGAATGAATTTGACAATAAGGTGTCGATATTCTTTTCAACCGTTTTTGTAGCTATGTTTAATTTTGCGGAATCCTCATCGGGTGTTTCAAGATTGATGTTTGGTGCAACAAAATCATTTTGCATCATCAATAATGAATATACAATTTCGCTTGCTCCCGCCATCCAGCATTCATGACCTGTCATAGACTTAGTTGAGCTCACCAGCGGCTTTGAGCCACCAAACACTGAATCCAGGGCTCTTGCTTCATACATATCTCCAACAGGAGTAGACGTTGCATGAGCATTTACATAATCAATTAGACTTGCCGGAATACCAGCATCTCTGAGAGACATTTCCAAAGCCCTTACGGGACCTTCAACATTTGGTTGCGAAATATGACCTCCGTTAGAAGAAAATCCGTATCCGATAATTTCAGCAAGAATTGGCGCTCCTCTTTCTACTGCTGACTCATAACTTTCAATAATCACAGTAGCCGCGCCACCACTTGGCACCAAACCATCTCTGTTTTTATCAAAAGGTCTTGATGCCCTTGTTGGCTCATCTACTCTTACTGAGAACGTACTTAAAGCATCAAAATTACCCATTGAAAATGGGTTTATTTCCTGGGCACCTCCACAAATTACACCTTTCTGCAAACCATGTTTGATCAGAAAGTAGCCTATTCCGATGGCATGAGAGCCACTGGCACAAGCACCACTAACTGTGAAATTAACTCCTTTCAGTTTAAATATCGTAGCCAGATTCATGGTCACTGTTGAATTCATTGATTGAAAGACGGACCCTGAACCTACAAGAGTAGTATCTTTTTTCTCTCTTATTATGTCTGTTGCTTCAATTACAGCTCTTGCAGAACTGTCATTTCCAAACAAAACACCAAACTCGTTTCTGTCAATAATCTCCTCATCAAGTTTAGCATTTTTTATTGCTTCCAAAGTAGACAGGTATGCATATTCGCCTTGCTCAGCAAGACCAATTCTTTGCCTTCTGTCAAGTATTCCTTTGAGAACCGGTTTTTCAACCATTCCTGTAAGTGGCGAACGAAAGCCCATTATTTTTCGCTCTTCGTCAAATACTATTCCTGACTTGCCCTGGAAAAGAGAATCGCGCACTTGATCCAAACTTGTTCCCAAGCAAGAATAAATACCGATTCCAGTAATTACTACCCTGTTCATTTATACTAGGTGATTCTTATTAAATACTAGGTATACAATCCTCCGTTAACAGATATTACCTCTCCGGTAATATAAGATGCTTTATCTGAGGCTAAAAATGATACAACATTTGAAACCTCCTCAGCAGTTCCAAATCTTGCCAAAGGAATTAATGATTTAAATTCTTTTTCATTAATATCTTTTGTCATATCGGTAACTATAAAGCCCGGAGCTACTGCATTGACAGTTACCCCTCTTCTTCCCACTTCCTGAGCCAGGGCTTTTGTTGCCCCGATTATTGCGGCTTTACTTGCAGAATAGTTTGTTTGTCCCGGCATTCCCTTTATTCCTGAAAGCGAAACGACATTAACTATTCTTCCATATTTGTTAACCAACATTCCCTTTACTACCAGTCTGGTAATATAAAAGAATCCATTAAGACTTATATCCAGTACTCCGTGCCATTCTTCTTCACTCATCCACATCAGAAGATTATCTTTTCTGATTCCGGCATTGTTGACCAGAACCTCTATTACTTTATCAGGATTTTTTTCGATCCAGCTCCCAAGAACACCTTCTACTTCTTCTTTTTGGGAAACATTAAATTGCATCAATTCTCCATCACCTCCCTTTTCTCTTATCAATTCAAGAGTCTTTTCAGCTTCCTGAATGTTTGATTGAAAATTGATGAGAATTTTGTAGCCCATCTCTGCAAGATTCAGACACACTGCCCTTCCAATTCCTCTTGAACCTCCTGTTACTAAAGCGTATTTCATTATCTAAAAAATTTATTATTTCTTTCAAACAATTTCCTGCAAATCAGGTTAATGATTTAGGATAAGTGTAGATATTGTCTACAAATATAATAAAATAAATTTCTACCCACCCTTTATTTCAAGGGGTTGCTTATTTTTTAAATATTATCCGGCTTATTATCAATCAAATATTGTTTGACTTTTTTGATGTCCCCATATTTAGGGAGGTCATTTTCAAACCGTGGGAAAATCTCTCTTAATGCCTGATATACCCTATTCGTTTTCGCTGAAAGTTTGTCCTCAATTTCCAGATAATCTATTCCCTGAAGAATAGACATCAACTCAATAGATATCACTTCAAAAGTATTTTCTATGACTTTTTTAGTAAGTAAGGCCGAGTTGGTGCCCATACTTACAATATCCTGATTATCATTATTATTAGGAATACTATGAACATACATTGGATTACTTAAAAC
This sequence comes from Sporocytophaga myxococcoides, assembly GCF_000775915.1. Classification (NCBI taxonomy): domain Bacteria; kingdom Pseudomonadati; phylum Bacteroidota; class Cytophagia; order Cytophagales; family Cytophagaceae; genus Sporocytophaga; species Sporocytophaga myxococcoides. The sequence goes on along the minus strand of NZ_BBLT01000010.1, from coordinate 200,912 downwards.
CTGATTCTCTGCAGTCGTGGAAGTCGCGGTGAACTGAACACCTTGCATCCCAAAGTTCAAGCCAAGTTTTCCAAGATTTGCGAAAGGAGGAATTTTACCATTCAGCTTATTATTCATCAGGTAATTCAATTGTCTTTCAGCAAGCATGGATAGTTTTGTGATGGCAATTTTTAATTTATCCATTTCCAGAGAAATGTAATCACCGTGAAAATTACCTCCATGATATACATTTTCAGCGATTGAATCAATTACAGGGTTATCATTTGCAGAATTCAATTCATTGATCAGAACTTCCTCTGCATAAGTGATGGTATCTTTTATCGGTCCAAGAATCTGAGGAACGCATCTTAGAGAATAGTACTCCTGTACCTTATCTTCGAGCACATATTCTTCCACTTTCTTCTTATAAAGTTCTTCCTGCCTGTTTCTTGTCAGCTTGCTGTCGAGAAGAATATTTCTCATTAGCTCTGCTATTTCCCGTTGGCCTTTATGCCTTTTTACCTGATTTAATTCATTGGAAAAATGATCATCATAGGAATTGACAAGCTCATTCAGCATACAGGATGCATAAGTACTCCATTCGATCAGCTTTTGAGCATGAATAAGGTTTACCAGGCCTATTCCTGTCATACATGAAGTACCATTCATGATGGCAAGGCCTTCTCTTCCGGTGACTTTCAAAGGGGAAATTTTATATTCTTTATAAACTTCGGCTGCAGGCCTCAGCTGGTTTTTCGAGGAAACCTCTCCCTCTCCTATCAGGCCAAGGGCCAAATGAGCCAGTTGAACAAGATCTCCGCTTGCTCCAACACCACCATGCTCAAATATTACAGGATATATCTCGTTATTAATCAAATCTTTTAACAGAGCAACCACCTCAATAGGAATACCTGAACATGCCTGGCAAAGTGAATTTAACCTGGCAACCATAACAGCTTTCAGATACATATCAGGCAATACAGCACCAACGCCGGAAGAATGGCTTCTTATAAGATTGTATTGAAGATCTATCTGATCTTTTTCGTCAATTCTATACTGAGCCATTGGCCCAAAACCAGTATTGATCCCATAAATCAGCTTATCTTTTGAAAAATAACTTAAAAAATCATGGTTTTTTCTTATTCTTTCTATTATAGATTCATGAATTTCAATAAGCTCTTTACCCGTCAATATTCTTTCAATTTCAGACAAATCGAGCTTTTTTTCTCCAATAGTAACCATCAGACTTATAAAATCAATTTTAGATTATTTTTTTACTAACCCTACAGAAGCGGTTAATCGTAAAAATATAATATTAGTTCCCAATATGATTAATTGTAAAAAAACTTAAACCTTTTCCAGGGAGATCAAGCTTTTTCACCTTTGATTAAAAATCAGGGTTCAAAATTAATGTAACTTTCGACCTTTAAAAAAAATTTTGCTCAAAGTTGCGGAAAGTATAATCAAAATGAAACCCCTTTAATAAAAATACGTCGATTTCATTATCCAAATACCTCTACCAAAATTAAAGATGAAAAAAATTTCCTGTTTTTTATTTATCACCATTCTGACCATAAAAGGAGCTATATCACAAAATTCACGGCCGGACTTATTTTCTTCTAAAAAGAGAAATCCTAAAACAAGTACATACTTCAGGAATGCTTCGGAAACGACTATTGATGGCAGACTAAACAGGAACGCTCTCCCTTATTTCCTCAATAGCATACCTTCAATTCAGGGTAATACCTCATTTTTGATTTCTTTAGATCAAGGGAAAAAGACGCCATACTTTATAAAGCGAAAACCATCTGAGATAAAAAATACTAGAAAAATTTCATTGGTCTCCCCTGAGCTTTGTAAAAAAGAAGCTGCAAATTTTCTGATTGAAGTTACCCCGGTCTTAAAATTTCACAATAATACCAATGAATTTGAAATTTTAAATAACCAGGAAGGAGATTTAAGACATATTCGTTTTGTGCAAAAAATTGCGGGAATTCCTGTTTTAGGTTGTGATGGAGTAATTCACCTCAATGAAGATGGTACCCATACATTTCATGGACACATCGAAAATGTGCCTGCTAATCTGAATGCAAATCCGTCTGTAAGTGCAGATCAGGTAGTTGAAACGGCACTCAATGATCTCAAAAAAACAGTTGTGGTAAGAACATTAACCTTGGAGGAAAAGCAGATTCTTGAATATAAAGGTCCGGAAGCAAAACTTGTAATTTTACCTAGATCTGAATTGATTAAGGTTTATGAGATAGCATGGGAAATTAGTATAAGACCCAATCTTATCGATCATTATCACTTTTATGTAAGCGCTGTTACCGGAAAAATAATCTTTAAAGAAAATCATACCTGCACTGCCATACATGCGACAGGTACAGCGCCTGACTTAAACGGAATTAACCAGACTTTAACCAGCTATCAAAAAGATGGAACCTACTACCTGATTGATACTTCCAATCCAATGTTCAGTGCTAAATCAGTTTTACCAGAACAGCCAATAGGTGCAATTTGGACAATGACTGCGGGAAATACAGACCTTACCAACATTGCGCAAATAACATCCTCTTCTGCATCTGCCTGGACTCCAACAGCAGTATCAGCCCACAGTAATGCTAAGATATGCTATGATTATTTCAAAAACACTCATAATAGAAATTCATTGAATGGCCAGGGTGGAAATATTATTTCAGTTATAAATGTAACTGACGGGGGCAAATCTATGGAAAATGCATACTGGAATGGAAAACTAATGGCTTATGGAAATGGAGGTTCTTATTTCAAACCTTTGGCTGGAGCTTTAGACGTGGCAGCACATGAAATGACACATGGTGTCATTCAAAATAGTTGCAATCTAAGATATTCGGGACAATCTGGCGCTATCAATGAATCATTGGCTGATATCTTTGGAGCCTTGGTTGATCGCGATGACTGGAAAATCGGTGAATCCATTACAAAGAATTTAACTTTATTTCCCTCAGGTGCTTTAAGGGATTTGTCTAATCCTCATAATGGCGGTTCTTCCAAATCTGATTACTGCTGGCAGCCACAACATATGGATGAATTTGTAATTACCTCAAGCGATAACGGAGGAGTACATATAAATAGTGGTATACCGAACAGGGCATTTTACTTGTATGCTACTCAGGTCACAAAAGAAAAAGCTGAAAAAGTCTATTATCTGGCTATGACCAAATACCTATTTGCGTCTTCCCGTTTTATTGACCTCAGAATATCGGTGGTCAGTGCTGCAGCTGAGCTCTATGGAGAAAACTCCAATGAAGTTGCTCAAGCCAAATCAGCTTTTGATCAGGTAGGAATTCTTGAAGGACAAGGAACCAAAGTCGAGGATACCCTTCCTGAAAACCCTGGTGATGAATATCTGCTAGTAACTAAAACAATAAAAGATAATTACAGACTTGAAACAATTAAAACTTCTACATCTGTGAGAACTCTTATTACTTCTACTAAAGTGGGGAGAAAACCAAGTATTTCCGATAATGGAAGAGTTATGTATTTTGTAACCCCGGAGGGAGCAATTAAACAAATATACACAGGAAGTAATGATGAAAGTATCTTTGATAATTCCAGAAAGTGGAATAATGTATCTGTCTCAAAAGACGGGACCAAAATAGCAGCAGTAACTGATGATGAAGATTCTTCTATCTATGTAAGGAAAACTACTGCTGAATCTCCCTGGATACGTTTTATTCTATACAATCCTACCTTTACTCAAGATTCTATAAGATCCAAAGGCCCTAAATATGCTGATGCGCTTGAATGGGATCATCCTGGAGAAAGCATTATGTACGATTGTTATAATGTTATTAAAGGAGATAAGGATAGTATAGTTTTCTGGGATGTGAACTTTATCAAAGTATGGGACAATGCTGAAAATGATTTTTCTGATGGAACTGTAACTAAACTTTATGCTGACCTTCCTCAGGACATAAGTATTGGTAATCCTTCCTTTTCCAAAAACTCACCCCATATTGTGGTATATGAGATAATAGATGAATCTGTCGGCTATGTCGATATGATTTCTACTAACCTTGAAACATCTGAAGGTAGCTTTATATTAGGTGGAAACAATGGCATGCTGTGTTTTCCCAGTTATAGTAAATCTGACGCCAGAATAGGATTTACAACATGGGCCCCCTCTGGTCAGGATACTATCTTCGCCTATGTGAATATGGATGTAGATAAAATAACCCCAAAAAATGGTTTCTATAGCTCCATCTCTGGCAAATACTTTAATTATTATGCAAACGGAGACCGTGTTTTGGGTAACGATCCAATAAAGTCTCTTGATTATAAAATTTATCCCAATCCCTTTGACAATAATAATATAACAATTGACTTCAATCCAATAGGAGCAACAGAGATTGTTTTGATAAATAGTTTAGGTCAGAACATTTATCAGGAAAACCTGAATCTGAATGGTTTCATTCACCATCATATTACATTACCAGAGCTAAAGGCCGGAACTTATATCATTAAAATCATTTCTAAAGATGGTATATTCACATCCAAGTTGATAAAGTTATAGATTAGATTTCTCATAACTCCGATTTTCAGAATGTTCTTTATACTATCAAAAATATTATTCTACATATTAATGCCTATGGTCTGGATCATTGGTATTCTTATTTATTCCATATTCATCAAAGACAGTAAGAGAAAAAAAGCAGCTGTTATTTTTTCTATCATCTTACTTTTATTTTTCTCTAATGAATATATTATTAATAAAGCCTTATCATTATGGGAAGAGCCTCCCATTCCAATAGCTCAGCTAGGAACAGGCTATACCGCCATCGTACTTACAGGAGTAACAGAGTCAAACAAGTCCCCCAAAGACCGCATTTACTATAATAAAGGGGCTGATCGCGTTCTACACACTCTGCAATTATACAAAGAACAAAAAATAAAATCTATAATCATTTCAGGGGGAGCAGCTGCAGTAGTAGGCGAACAAGCTCCGGAAGCCGAAAGTTTGAAAAAAACATTTCTCACTGCTGCAATTCCATCAAATGCAATGATTTTGGAGACCAAATCCCGAAATACAAGAGAGAATGCTTTATTAACAAAAAAGTTGATTGACTCCTTGAATTTAAATGGCCCCTTTCTGCTTGTTACTTCTGCATTTCACATGAAGAGAGCCAAAGGGTGTTTTAAAAAAGCAGGAATTGATGTTACAACCTATCCTGCAGACTATTATTCTACAGATGGTAAATTCACACCAGATCATTTTATTATTCCTTCAGAAAGAGCGATCTCAAAATGGAGTCTGTTAATACACGAGATTTTAGGATACGCGGTTTATAGAATGATGGGATATACTATTCCTACTTAACCCAAACTGATTTTATATTAACAAACTCCCTGATTCCAAAAGCTGCCAATTCCCTTCCATATCCGGAAAGTTTAACTCCACCAAATGGAAGCCTTGGGTCTGATTTTACCATACCATTGATAAATACAGAACCAGATTCTATTTGTCGAGCTAAAACTTTTCCCTTTTCAAAGTCTCTTGTCCAAATAGAAGCCCCTAGTCCATACTTGCTTTGATTAGCCAAATCAATTGCCTCCTGTTCATTCGGAACACTTATAATAGCAGCCACCGGACCAAAAAGCTCTTCATCAAATGCCGGCATACCTGGTTTAACATTTTCAAGAATTGTTGGAAAAAACATTGCTCCAACAGGGGGTGTCCCACCAACTGCCACTGAAGCGCCCAATGAAATACTCTTTTCCACTTGATCGAAAAGACTTTCAGCGAGATCCTTTCTTGCAAGAGGTCCAACCTGAATTTCTGGGGATAAAGGGTCTCCAAGTTTTAGAGCACTCACCGCTTTAGCCATAGACTGAACAAATTGATTCTTAACTGAATCAACAACTATAAATCGTTTAGCGGCGATACAACTTTGTCCATTATTGACCATTCTAGCCTTCACTGCCCATGATGCCGCATCATCAATATTAGCGTCTTTCAGCACTATAAAAGGATCACTCCCACCAAGCTCCAGAACAGTCTTTTTAAGATTAGCACCCGCAGAAGCTGCAACTTTCACTCCCGCCTGTTCGCTACCTGTCAAGGTCACAGCTTTAATTGTTTTATGCGCAATAAGCCGGTCAGTTTCCTCTCCGGAAATTAATACAGATTGAAATACACCTTTAGGAAAACCTGTTTCCTCAAATAAATCCTGTATCGCCAATGAACATTGGGGCACATTGGAAGCGTGCTTCAGAATACCAGTATTTCCTGCCATAATTGTTGGAGCAGCGAATCTGAATACCTGCCAAAAAGGAAAATTCCATGGCATAATTGCGAGTATGCATCCTAATGGATCATACTCAACATAGCTTTCAGAAGCATCAGAAATTATCAAATCATCTTTAAGGAAAAACTCTGCATTTTCAGCATAGTATTCACAGACCCATGCACATTTTTCAACTTCAGCTTCTGCTTCTTTGATAGGTTTACCCATTTCAGAAGTCATAAGAGTAGAGAGGAATCCTTTTTTGTCCCTGAGTTTTCTGGCCATTTTATTGAATAAGGAACTTCTTTTTTCAAAAGAATATTCCTTCCAAATTTTAAATGCTTTTTCAGATAAGGTCAAAACCTCATTAAGTTTATCCTCAGAATAAGATTCAAATTCTTTCAATAACTGTTCTGAAAATGGATTTACAGATTTTATCTTTCCCATGATTGAAAAATTTACAATTGAATAACTAAAATAAAAAAGGGCTGTTCCTTTCGGAAAGCCCTTTTTTTATTTTTCTTATTTTGGATTAGTCTTCGTAGTTAAATGAAGCTTTTTGTCCGCCTATGATTACATCAAAAGCACCTGGCTCAGTTATGAATGTTTTATCATCCATACCAACAAATGCTAAATCGCTCTTATTTAGCTCGAACTCAACAGTTTGTGTTTGTCCTGGAGCTAAAGAAATCTTCTTGAATTTTCTTAATCTCTCCCACGAAGGAGTAATAGAAGCAAAGTGATCTCTTGTATAAAGTTCAACAGCTTCTTTACCAGCTTTTGAACCAGCATTTTTCACATCTACAGTTACTTTAATTGATCCGTTTCCTTTAAGTGTAGGTGAACTTACTTTAAGGTTTGAATATTCAAACTTCGTATAGCTTAAGCCATATCCGAAAGGCCATTGTGGCTTATAACCATTTTCTCCCATTTGACCTGGAGCAAGCTCTGTAACTCTATCGCTATACTTATGGTCATATGGAATAATGTCTCCACTGAATCTTGGATAAGAGAATGGAAGTTTACCACTAGGGTTTACATCTCCAAAAAGAACTTCAGCAATAGCATTGTGTCCTTGGCTTCCAGGTATATAAGCATTGATGATACCTTTTGCACCGCCTTCAATTTTTCTGATTATTCTTGGTCTTCCCTCTACTAATACGATTACTACAGGCTTACCAGCTTCATAAAGAGAAGCAACTAACTTTTGCTGAGCCTCTGGCAGATCAAGTTCATCTATAACTCCAGGAGATTCTGCGTAAGCATCTTCACCAATACATACAACAACATAGTCAACTGATTTTGCAAGTTCTACAGCTTTCTTAGCATCTGCCTCTTTGTCAAACTCAGATCCTTTGGCATAAAGCGTAGTTCCACCTGTATTCTTCGCTTTTATTGCATTGAAGATATAAGCAGTAGTATCAGGATAATATTTAGCTTCATTTCCTTGCCAAGTATATGACCATGAACCATTAAGCGCTGTGATTGATTTTGCAGCAGGGCCAGTAACCAATACTTTTTTGCCTTTAGCCAGAGGAAGAATGTTGTCATTATTTTTCAATAAAGTTATTGATTCTCTTGCAGCTTCTAATGCAGCAGTTTTGTACTCTGCAAGACCGAAGTTTTTCGTAGCATCTTTTTCAGGATAAGCATTGATGAAAAGTCCGGTTCTGAATTTTAGAGCTAAAATTCTTCCTACCGCTTCGTCAATTCTTGCCTGAGAAACAGCACCCTCTTTTACAAGTTCTACAAGATATTCAAAGAAAGAATAATCATGAGGAACCATACTCATATCAATACCTGCATTTACAGCTAGTTTTACAGCTTCTTTAGGAGTTTGAGCTATTTTATGTTTAGTATGAAGTCTTATAACATCTTCCCAGTCAGAAACCGCAAGTCCTTTAAAGCCTAATTCACCTCTTAAAACATCAGTTAAAAGATATTTGCTAGCGTGAACAGGAACACCATTGATTTCACTTGAGTTGATCATGATTGTGCTTGAACCTGCCTTTACAGCTGCTGTAAATGGAGGAAGGAAATACTCTCTTAACACTCTTTCAGGAATGTAAGATGGGGTTCTGTCTTTACCAGATAGTGGTAAAGAGTAACCTATATAATGCTTCATACAAGAAGCCACTCTGTCAACTCGGTTTAGATTTTTGTCAGTTCCTTCCATTCCAATAATAGAAGCTACTCCCAATTGAGTTACTAAGTAAACATCTTCACCATAAGTTTCCGGGAATCTAGGCCATAGAGGCTGTCTACCCACGTCTAAAACAGGAGCAAAATTCCATCTGATACCAGATGCTCTTGTTTCTTTAGCTGTGATTTCTCCGGCAAGTCTTGATAATTCAACATTACGAGTAGCTCCTATTCCTATATTCTGAGGGAATAAAGTTGAATTCGAAGTGAATGTCACACCATGAATAGCATCTATTCCATAAAGTACCGGAATTTTATTAGGTGTTTGCTTAGTAGCAACATCCTGAATAGCTGTGATAATCTGATGCCATTTTTCAACAGAATAAGCATGGTTAATTGCATTAAGAAGAGAACCTACTTTGTAATCCACTAAAGCTTTTCTTAGAGCTTCTGGATCAATAGTTCCATCCATGTTATTATAACCTCCCTTAAGAACAACGTTAAGGTTAATCTGAGTCATTTGGCCAACCTTTTCCTCAATACTCATTTTACCCAAGAGTTCCCGAACTTTGGCATCTACTTCAGCATCCGTCATTACTACAGGCGCAGAGGCCACAGGAGTTTTAGATCCTTTTTTCTGCCCGTACGCTGGGCCTAGCAAGGTGGCTAAAAAAATCATTGAACCGATCAGGGTTTTCAATGAAAATAAACGTTTCTCCATAAAATGTTTTAAATGGTTCTTTTTTTAAGATAAGTTAAATAAAAAGAAAAAGCTGTTTCCTTACGGAAACAGCTTCAAAGCTAATTATATTTTTATTTAAATCCGAACAATAATTCGGCAGAGTTAAAATGACCAGGCTAATTTATTTCTTTGCCATTGCATCATCTGCAGTCATAATTTTAATTTCATCAATTACAAGGGTTCCCGTAAAGGCCTTTCCTCCAGGATTAACATAAAATAACACTTGAACTATCTTAGCAGGATTTACTTTCTGCTTAGTTGGGAAAGATTGCTCAAATTTATCAGTAAAGTCGAAATACAAATCAACGAAATCGGTCCCGGCTGCAATAGTCTGCACTACAGGCTTAAGATTTGTAGAGTAACCATCAATATCCTTTACATCAAGTCTTAATTGACCCGCTTTATCTGCTTTAACTCTTACTTTTACAACAGGTGTTGTGCTAAAATCTGTTGACAGAAAGCCTCTTCCGAAAGTTTCGTACATTGGTCCTACTCCATTCAACTCTACTTTCAAATCTTCACCAACTTTTGAAAGTTTCACTTTATCACTTCCTCCATACCATTTAGTAATTCCATCCTTGAAATTATCAAGATTAACAATCTTAGAATTTACAGGAGAAATAGTTACTACAGCGTCTTCTGCTTTTACAGCAGCTTCTATAACTGCAGGCTCTTCAGCTTTTTTCTCAGCAACAGGTTTCGTTCCAACTGCTGTCTTCTTTTCAGCAGCTACTGTTTTTGTTGCAGATGATACAGATGAAGCAGAAGTTTCTTTAGCAGCCGCAGATTCCGTCTCAGTGGTACCAGGTGTAGTTGTATTAGAAGAAGATGAAGATGATGATTCCTCTTTTTTCTCCTCAACTTTTCCTTGACCAGTTAACTCATTATACTTTTGTCTGGTAATCACTTCGATTTCATCAACGTAAATCTTCCCTTCAAAAGCCGGTCCTCCCGGGTTAATAAAGAATAAGATATCCTTTATTTCAGCAGGATTTACAGTTTGATTGTCTGGATACACCTGAGAAAATTTACCTTTATAATCATAAAAATAATCTCTGTATTCATTTAAGGCGATTTTGTGAGCTATTACACTTGAATTGGTAACTCTACCTTCAGAATCTTTTACATCACCTCTGAGAATTGGCTCACTGTCTCCGATAGCTTTAGCTTTAACCCTTACAATATCAGCTTTATTAAAGTCTTTTATTGAAAATGCTCTACCAAAACATTCATATCCTGGACCTGCACCAGTAGCAGTGATCGCAAGCTCTTCACCTTCAGTCATCAGGTTAATTTTATCAGCAGCCCACCAGGAATCGATCGGTTCTGAAAAATCATCAATGATACCACCAACCGCTGCAGGACCAGCAGCAGGTAATTCAGAAAGAGGAATTGCTTTTATTTCGTCAATATAAAGTGTTCCTGTGTATGGAGATCCACCCCCATTAATAAAGAATAAAACCTCATTGATGATTTTAGGATCTACATCTTTAGATTCAGGCCATGCCTGTTTCCATTTACCTGTAAAGTTGTAGTAAAAATCCTGATATGGCTCATTTTTGGGTACTTTATTATTTGGAATCATGTCTGCCATATATCCATTAGCATCACGGAATCTGATACTAACATTAGGAGCTGTTGCTCCTTCAGAACGCATTCTAAGCTTAAGAACAGACGCTTCTGTAAAATCAAGCATTGTTATTGCGCTACCGAAACATTCCCATTTTGGTCCGACATTTTTCATCTGGATTTTCAAGGTATCACCTTTTTTAGCCAGAGCAAGTTGATCGTTGGCAACCCACCAGCTATATATTTCATTTGAAAACCCTTCCACAACTCCCTTATTGAATTTCAGAACCGGAACACCAAATTCCGGATCTTCAGCAACAGCAAGTTGATGACTGTCATCTAAAGTGGCTTTCTCAAGGCTTACACAGCCACTAAATATGACAGGTAAGAAAAGTACCTTTATTGAATATTTAAAGAATTTCTTCATTTGTTAATGTCCTTATTAATTTTGAGGTAAAGGTTTACCGTAAGTAAATACTGGATAATCAAATCCATATCGTGTGGTTGCGCCACTTGGATCAGAGAGTAAAGTAAATCCTACTTTTCCCGCTTTTTTCGGCTCTCTAATCTTATTACCCTTAAATTTTGCGTCTTTTGTGAATGACAAATCACTATACTTAACAGAAATCAACTTCCAACCAGTCCAAGTAATTTTAAAATCATAGAAAAGCTCGTCTTCATGATCTTCTACTTTACCGCTTCCATTGTCATCTTCCTGTATTTTTAATGAACCTTTATCAGATACAAATCCTCTACCATAAACAAAAACATTATAATAAACACTATCAGGATTATTAGTAGCCAAATTTAGGGCTATTTCACCTCCTGCACCATCAATATAAAAGTCATTGTTAGCATCAGTACCTGAAATAAAATAATATTTACTTCCGGAAGGTGGCTTAACAGAATTAATTACTTCACTGTTTGGATCTGTAGGATCTACAATAATTGAACTAGTGGGATATTGGAAAATACCATTATACGCACCATTTTTTCCTGATTCTGCTTCTCCAGTAAAAGTATACCACCCAGAAGGCCATTTTTTATGGCCAGCTTTAAATGGTTCAAAGTCCTCACCAACAAGCACTCCATAAGACTTAGGTTTTGCTATTGTCAATGGATTACTCTTTAATACTATATTTGAACCTAAGAAACTGAGTTCTGCAGTTACCTGATCATTAGCCGTGAAAAAGTATAACCCATTGTGACCTCCATCCCACTTTACCTTGCTTAGGTCAGATCCTTTACCTGTAAAACTAACAGAAGCTCCGCTAGTCCCTGTTAAAGTTAAAAAGTAAGTAACCTCCTGAGAGAATTTGGAGTCAAATGAAACTACTCCCTTGGTAAAATCTATCTTAGAAGAAGGAGTTGCTGTAAAAGCATCATTCACAACAAAGAAACCTGGATCCGCATTTTTGTATTCAGGTCCTATCATTTTTTCAGGATGTTTGTCTCTTTTACAACTAATGCCAAGGAAACAAGCACAGAAAACTGCAAACCACAAAATCGAATTTCTTTTTAATTTTTTCATAAGAAATGGTCTTAAAATTTTAGAATACCATTGTATAATTTAAGAAAATTTGATTGATTTTGTAATCAAAATCTCCTAAAGTTGTTGTTTCTAACTTGCTTTTGTTATTATAAAACACTGCCTGACCGGTAAAGTAAGTATTTTTAGTAAATCTGTATCTGATACCTGCCGCTACAAGTCCTTGATTAAATAGCTGACTTGAAATAGTATTTGATGCTGCGATATCAGAATATCCTTGAACAGGGTTAACTAAATCATTATATGCATTTCTTGCAAGTACATACTCATTTCCTTTGGCATTCAACATCTTGTATCCAGCTATTAAATCAAAACTTTTAACAACTTCAACGTTTATCCCTGCATCTAACAACGTACTTTTCAGATCAATCTTACTATCTCCACCTCTTTTTGTATGCTCGTATCTGTATCCAAAGTTGATCCCTAAAGCTCTTTCCCAATTAATTAGCTTGTTAACGTTAAAGAAAAATCCACCTCTGATACCAGTATACTCTCTTGTATCCGTTGATCCCTCACCTACCACTTCAGATAATAGGTCAACTTTCACATCACCCTTGATTACTTTCTCCATTTCGCCGACTGAGGCACCGAATGAAATACCTTTTCTATTTGGAGTTGCAGTTCCATAAGGTGTTATATTGTTATATTCAGGTCTGTATGTCATTAACACAGGCATGATATTAAGGTTTCTTATATTTTCTTCAGAAATTCTGTCTAACAAACCAGGTTGTCTGATCGCAGCACCTTCTTTTACAGTAGAAAATAGTTCTGGAGTTCCATAATCATAAATTCTCCTGGTTTGTGCACCAGGGCTGTTGAAGTTATCACTAACATTTCTATAAGACGCAAATAGCTTTATCTTCAACGGCTTATACTCACCAGAGACTCCAATATCATAAAAGTTTCCGTTTTTACTTACAGTTGAATCATCCTGAGCTCTGAAGAACGAATATTTTGAAAAACCTGCTTCACCATATAAAAAGGCACCGATTTGATCATTATCATACCCAAGTTTAAAATCAACTGTAGCTACTTTATTATCAAACTCAAAAACATTAGTTGCTGCTGTTCCGGTTAGATCAAGCATTTGAATGTAATTTCCACCAACCTGGAAAAATTTGCTTTGAACCAAATCAACTCTTCCTCCCCAGTTTACTCTGTCTGGAGTAGCAAAATCCAAAATATCTTTTTTACCAGCTCTTGCAGCAAAAACTCTCACACCTATTTTTTCAATTCCTTGGGTAAATCTGAAATTCGCATTCGCGTGAGCTCCCTGAAGTCTCCATTTATTTCCAAAATTGAAGTTTTCATAATTTACAATGCTTCTTCTGATTGCAAATACGTCAGCCTCATAATCATGGTAAGATTCATCAAAATTATAAAGTGTATATGGAGTTAGTCCTAAATCTATATCTCCAATTTCATATTTTACTATTTTTGCAATAACACCGTCAATACGAAGCTGTCTGAAAAATACAGAGCTACCGTTTCCATAAAAACCTCCAAAATTATTTCTAATTCTAAGGATTGCACTTGCCCTTAAGTTTTCATTAGGTTGCGCATTAACACCAAGATCAAATATTGTGTATCCTCCAGTACCTCTTCTACCAGTTACAGTATCTGTTCTAGAGCCATTATATAGAGGACTTGCATCAGGTATAGTCAATACATTTCCCTTTAATTGATCAGTAGTAACAAGTGCTCTTCCAAGACCATTAAAGTAAACTGTCTGGGCGTTTGTATTTTGAATACAGACAGCAATAAAAATTACTAAACCAAGTAAAAATTTCTTGCTCATTATATTATAAGTTATCATTTAAATCAGTTCTTAAATTTTGTAATAGTTATTAAAAGAAAATTTTTAATTCAACCGTAGTCTCCTGACCGTTAAATCTGTCCTTAGTAAAGTTAACATCCCTGTGGTCAAACCATCTGTGTCTGACATAGAGACCAGCTCTCCCTGAAAAATCGTAGTCAAATCCAAGTCCATATCCATACCCTCTTTGATTAATTGGTTTTCCATTAGGATCTGCAATTGGTTTATTGTCTGAATTAACAATCAGTTCCCCATTAGCATCTACCAATTGAGTTCTATTATTACCCAATGCCTTTTCATAGCTGACAAAACCAATCAGAGTAAGTTTTGGTCTAAATGCGTAAAATGCCATGAACTCCTCATAAAAATAGCGTAAGAAAGCTTTATCTGAGAATTTAGGAATTGCTGAAAAACCAGGCTGAACAGAGCTATAATTATTGTAGTTTGCGAGAATCAATTCACGACCAAAAAGTGACAGTTTATATTTAAGATTAAGGTCAAGACTATTAAACCCTTTTTTATAATTGCTCACTGTATCAGTAATTGCCAGAACTTCAAATGCTCTTCTATAAATATTCATAATGTTTCCATAAGGACCATTATTTCTTGTAAAAAATGCAAACCTTGATCTGGTAAATGAATTAGCTCTGTGCTGAAAGCTTATTGAATCATAAAGATTTTCAATCTCCTGTGCGAAACCGGTACCAATATTAACTTTCAACTTACCATATGTATCTTCATGTTTCAGATACCCACCCCATCTGTTGTTTGCCATTTGCTGAATATCTGTTACCCCTCCATAGTATGTTGTGATATCATATATTGAACCTATGTTTTCTGCTGTTCCCAAGGCATGCGGGTTTGCAGTATTCATAACCTGGCTATTGATGTTGGTTACAGCTTTATCAATATAATACATCATTAGGTTAACCGGAACATTAAATGCTTCTTTCGTTACATCAATCTGCGCCATAACAGTTGGAGCCCAATTATAATCTACTCCATAGTTATCTCCCTTTATTATTTTCATCGGGGTCTTTGAAGCCAGTACATTACTTTTCGAGTAATTATTCAGAATAACATCCTCCTGATCTCTTTGAGCTATAAAGTCCTGGAACCTACCGACACCACCTTCAAAATAAATCTTCACATTATTAAGATTTAACCTTCCATCGATAGTGGCAATCTGTTGTCTGATTTTGAAAAGTTCCTGTACGTCAAGAAAACCGAACTGGTTAAAATAGTTAATACCGAATTTGTGCATGCCAAATCCTTTATCTATTCTTCCTGCTACCAGATTTCTAGGGCTTTTTGTTTTTACTGCGGTAAAACCACCGCTATTATCAGTTTTACCATAAACTATATTACCCCCGAACCCTAAAGGCAAGTTTTTAGCTTCTAAAATAAAGCCCTGGGTTGCGGTGTTTCCCCAACGAGCATCTCTGGCAATGTTTTGAGTTGCGTAAAACTGATTATATCTATTGAACGATGCTCCTTCTGGCTCCCATGGATAGCGTTCAAAAAGATCATCACGATACTCATAGTTCCAGAATGTAAATGGGCTTACTCTGTGCCAAAGTACCCCACCGCCAGCGATTAATTTAAAATCTCCAATACCGGTATTAGCACTTCCTTCAAACTGAAGAATTCTATAAGTAGAAATCCTTCTGTTATAAGCAGTATTTGTTCCTTCTATAATCCCGCCATTATCTTTTATAATCCCTGTAAGTTGATTATCCATAGCATATTCAACTTTGAAGAAAGTTCTCGCAGTAGGATTTCCTTCAAGACGCAATAAAAGCAACGGTTCCTGATATCCCTGAAGTGAACCATTATAGGCTTCTACCCCATTAAATACCAATGACTTTTCGGTCAAATTTGGATTTCCTGTATAAAAGTTAGGCATTACACGATACTGTGTAAATGATCTCGCATATCCGGAATATTTTAAACCAGACCATCTCTTGTAGCCCCCGGCAGGAGTTTCTGCATTTGAAGTGTTTGATTTAAGTCCCAGTAATTTTTTAACAGGCAATTTTCTGAGAAGCAGTGGCGTTGAGCTCTTTTGCTCTTCAGATGGGGGATCTCCCGCAAAGGCAAAAAACCCGGGGAAACATGCCAATAAAAAGATGATTAGTTTAGTACGCGTTTTCAAACGATAAACAATTATTTAAGTGAACTAAATTCTATTCTGTATTAAGTAAATAAAATACATCAAAATTGGTATGAACTTTTATCTAAGTTCTTTGTATTGTTTAAAATGAAAGCTCTTTTTCAGTCAAATCCCCTTGATTAAAAAAGCTTTAAAAAAATAGCTAAGCCTGAATACTAATTTTGTAACCGAAATATCAGCATAAATTTGAATTTCGCCTAGCAAGGACATGACTATTTACAGGTTGCAATATTATATTTTTAATTTCAAATAAGAAAGAGTTTTTTTCCCTAAAATTACACTAAAATCCTATTTAATAAAAAAAAAATCATATAATACAGAGTTTTAGAATCAGTTTTAGAAAAATAATTTAAATTTATTTTTACAAGTAAGGCTCCTGGCCTGGCCGAGAATAGTTGAAATCTAAAAAGTTATAAAAAAATCTAGACCGTTCATAAAATTGGAGCGGGGTTTTATTGAGTCTGACAGCATCAGGATAATAACCAACCATCACTTGAACCATACTGAAAACGAGATGTTCATTTCTGAATCTTAGTCCAAGACCGAATCCTGAATAATAATTCGATTTTGTAATTAAACTTCCATTTAGTCCAATCCATGCAATATCGGCAAAGAGAACAAATGCCATCTTAAATCCTAACAGATTTAATGGCGGATAAAAATTGGATTCTATATTAACGACAAACTTTTTTGTACCAACTAATCCGTCTGAGATAAAACCTCTCAGACCATTTTCTTTATTAATGTTCACATAATAACCATCTAGCTGATTCAAGCCTTGAGTATATCTGAAACTTATATAATTTCTGTACTTCCAGTTTTTAAAGTTTATCAAAGGAGTAAAATGAAGAAGCCGGCCATAGTAAACTCCTTCCTCCATCTTGCCTTTTCGCCAAAAAGAGCCATATCCTGTTGTTACAGAAACGTATCCAAACTTTGGAAGAAAATCAGCAACAGTAAAATTTATTCCACTATAGGGTAGCAATGGACCATCTCTTTTCTTTATCCCGGTCGTAACTCCAATCATCTTTCCTATTGGAATATCTTCTGTTCTTCCCAACCTAAATATGTATCTATCTTTAAAAAATCTCCTGTTAATATAAGTCAAACCCGCAAATACATTATCAGATGAGTAGTAAGTAAAAGATCTTCCTGCTTTTTTTTCCGGGACATTTCCATAGAGGCAACTCAAGGCTCTAACAGCCAGGATTAATCTGCTCCCCTCCTCTCCTTCTTTTTTCTGAAGAACAGGAAAGGCATATCCTGCCCAGACATCTTCAACACTAAGTTTTATCTTCTGATCAACCCTAAAACTATCAAAAGGCATATTGTAAGGCCAAAACTCTAAAATTGAATAATTTACTCCTCCTAGCCATTTTATTTCAGGGGTTTGAAACTCTCTATTAATTCCAGCTATAAAACTGCTTAACCCAAAAGCATATCGATAAGTAAAATTTGCATTAATAAGACCCTTTTGAAAAGTATTGACATTATAATTGCCATAAAAATTCATTCCTTTCGGATACCTGCTGTTAAAGGTAAAATCTGTTAAGAGCTGCTGGCCAAGTCCGGCAAAATTAGCATCCTGAATATAAAAGCCTTTTGATCCTGTTTTCTGATCAAAACCCCCACCAACTGATATATTCCAAACATCCTGGACCAAAACAACTACATCTACACTATCCAATCCTTCATAGTCAACAATAACAATTTTTGCATCATAAGCATAACTGGTCGCTCTTAAAAGCCTTTCTGTTTCACTGAGAGCCAGAGAATTCACTTTATCACCCTTCGTAAAAAGCAATCTCCTTTTTATCATCCACTTCTGACTTTTTATGTGTAGTGCATTACCACTTTTTTCCAAAAATCCTCTGGGTTTTTTATCAGGATTGTCAACAGATGGGCCAAATACTCCTAAAACACGAATATCTATCTTTCTAATAACCTTGTTTTCATAACTATCATATCTTTCATCACTTTTTTCGCGCGATTCGGGCTTTTCCTGATTTTCTGTTTTTGTTTCAAATACCAGAAAATTCTTAATTAGCTGGGAGAAGAAATTCTTTTTTTGAGAGAACTGCTGAATATCTTTCAGCACTTGTTCATTCTTTGTTCGTAAGGTATCCTGATGAACAATTACCGTATCAATCTTAGGAATAATCTCCTTACTTTCAATAAATTCAATTCTACCATCTTTCAAAATTGGCCTGAGAAACTGTACCAGTGTATCTTTTTCTCTGATCACCAAATCCTTGACTATAATTAATGTATCTGTTTTTGTAAAAAAAGTATCTTTCCTTGAAATAAATAGCTCTTTTATTAACAACTCTTTGAATAATGTATCTCTATTTAAAAATGAAAGAGAATCCACTTTTTCATCTTGCGCAAAAGCATGCAAAGCAGAAACCAGACATATCTGTATGAGGAAAATAATTTTGAAATAACTGGGGCATTTCATTTAAAAACACTTACTAGGAAGTTCTTTAATAAAACTTTTGTAATACGGATTGTTTTAAATTTTACAAATTTTAATCCAATCGTATCCACCCAGAGAGCAGTTTCCCTTATTACATAAAAAAATATGATTATCCTAAATAACAAAATTTACTTTTTATTAGATTATAATCTATAAATAGAAAATCAAAAAACAACAAAACAACCTCAATTCATTATACATAATTTTATAAAACTATTTTTTTAACTTTATTTGATACTTAATTTTAGTACTTAATTCAAATATTATATATTAATTATAAAAATTACCGTTATTTTTTTAACTTATATAACCAAACCTTAATTATATAATAAATTCAAGATTAATATAATAAAACTATCAGCAGATAAACTGATTATGTATATAAAACAAGTGGTATATGAAAAAAATTGAAGCGATAATAAGATCATCTCACTTTTATCCTGTGAAAGACGCACTCCATAAAATAGGTATTGATTTTTTTACTTTTCAGGATGTAAAAGGTGTAGGAAATCAAAAAAGTGAAAAAACAATTTACAGAGGCCAGGAATATGATCTTGGTTCGATTGCCAGAACTAAAATAACAATTGTTGCATCTAATGATTCTGTGGATGAAATAATCAATGCAATTCTCTGCAGCGCGAGAACAGGAGAAATAGGCGATGGGAAAATTTTTATCTCCCCCATTGAACAAGCAATCAGAATAAGGTCTGGAGAACGTGACATTACCGCACTTTAACCTTTATTAAAATTCACCTTTACTAAATTACACTTCACATATCAATGAATCAGCCCATACCCGATACTTCTGCAACTGGATCTATTGATTTAGCTTCAAATTTTAATGCAATGCCTAATGATTCACTTCTTATAAATGCTGAAATCATTAGTAGTCTCAAAGCTGAAATTGCCGGAAACACTTTACTTTCCAATAATTTGTGGATGATGACTGCAACTGCTTTGATGTTCATTATGCATTTGGGGTTTGCGACAATTGAATCAGGACTTTCCAGATCAAAAAACACCACTAATATTTTGTTTAAAAACACTATTATACCTGCAATTGGAATTCTGATATTCAGCTTATGGGGATATAACCTCATGTATCCAGGCAACCTCTTTGAGGGAAGCTTTATTGGGTTTTCTGGATTTGGAATTGCTGCACCGGAAGTTAGTTATAACGAACAGCGCAATTACACGTTCTGGTCTTTTTTTCTCTTTCAGGCCATGTTCGCCGCCACTGCTACAACCATAGTATCGGGGGCAGTAGCTGAACGCATTAAAATATGGAGTTTTATCCTGTTTTCATTTTTTCTTGTGGGTATCATCTATCCTATCATTGGTTTCTGGACCTGGGGTGGAGGATTTTTGCAAAAAATGAATGTCCACTTTTACGATTTTGCTGGATCCACTGTAGTACATTCGGTAGGTGGATGGTCTGCTCTTGCCGGAGTTATTGTCCTTGGACCAAGGATTGGGAAATATGTAGACAACAGAATAATTCCACTTCCTGGCCATAGTATGCCACTTGCTACCGTTGGAGTATTTCTACTGTGGTTTGGCTGGTTTGGATTTAATGGAGGCTCTGTTTTATCTGCTAATCCTAAACTGGTCTCACTTGTACTTGTCACGACATGCCTATCTGCTTCGGCCGGAGCCATTGGAGCCCTTACAACTTCCTTTATCACGACCAGGACTATTGATCATAGCATGGTCCTGAATGGAATACTTGGAGGGCTTGTCGCTATCACTGCAGGAGCAGACAAAATGAATCCTTCGGAAGCTATTATTATTGGACTTACTTCTGGAACATTAGTAGTCCTTGCTGTACTCCTCTTTGATAAACTAAGAATTGATGACCCTGTTGGCGCAATCTCAGTTCACCTGATTTGCGGAATATTCGGAACTCTTGCAGTAGGTTTTATGGGAGATCTGGCTGAAATCAATGGAGCAAGGCAGCTTGTCAGTCAGCTAATAGGGATCACATCTACAGGGGTATTTGTTTTTCCTTTAACCTATCTTTTATTTATCATTATAGATAAAACCATTGGACTCAGAGTTACAGCCAAAGAAGAACTGGAAGGACTTGACGTTAGTATTCATGGTATGAGAGCCTATCATATTGATAACGCAAAATAATATTAACTTTAAGATGATCAACCTTCATATATTAATTTAAAGCAGGGCTGACGAATCTATCTTGAGCATAATCTTCTCAACCCATTTCTCATACTGATATCCGCTTGGATGAAGACCATCCGAAGCTGTATATCTTTTATCGTCAGCTGACCGCCTGCTAATCCCGGTAATACTAAGATAAAGAGCACCCTCAGATTCAGATATTTCAAAGTTTTCCCTATTAAAGGCATCAATCTCCTCCGAGATTCTTGCTTTGTCATTTTCCGAGGCAAATGGAGTACTGGACCAATCTGGAATAGACAATATAAACACAGAATTATTAACTGAATATGACTTTGCTTTCAGTAAAAGCCTTCTGAATTCATTCCGATATTTATCAATACAATAGCCCCTGTATTGATTATTTACACCAATAAGAAGAAACACCAGGTCGTATTCATTTTTCCCCAATTTTTCTCTCTCTATAGCTAAATCAAGTTCATCTGTCGTCCAACCGGTTTTTGCTACAACCTTCAGAACAACAGAGAAATTTCTTTCTTCTAAATTTCTTTTAAGCAAAAATGGCCAGCTTTCATTTTGAGGAACATCCTCTCCTATTGTATAGGAATCTCCCAGAGCAAGTATTTTAATTTTCTTCATAATATTAAATCCTTCAAGTGATTTTTTTATGATCAACTTCTCCTAAAAAATGAATTGACTTTTAGGTAATCCTTCCCTTTAACAAGGGAAATACATTAAAAAAGGCAAAGTAAATTTAATAATTCCCACAAACTTTTATAATACACCGAGGTTTGAAATTCAAACAACAAGTGTATGACAAAAGGCCTTACATTTATATGTCTTGGAAATGAGCACTGGGATTGCGGCAACCCTTCTCCACTAATAGAGATCATGCATGAATTAAGTCGCGACAATACCGTGCTTTATGTAGAAAATCAATATTCTATCAGTGACATATTTGATAGTATTAAAGGGAAAAGAGAAGTACCTGTACGAAAGATACTTAATCTTGATAAAAGATTAAGAGCTCAGCAATCACGGACAGGCTCAAATGTATATATTTTAACTCCTCCCCCAGTTTTACCCTTAAACAAGATCAGAGATAAGGAGATTTATAAAAAACTACTTGCATTTAATGCCCGCATATTAGAAACAGAATTAAGAAAAAGCATTCACTTCTTAAATCTTTCTGACATTATTTTTATCTCAGGAGCTAACCCTGATTATGGTTTAGCACTTTTAAAAAAATTCAACGACAGCCTCAACGTTTATTATACATTTGAAGGCTCTGATGAAGAGGAGTCACATGAGCATACACTGCTTGAAAAGGAGTATATAGAAGCTACTGATGTAGTCATTACCAATACTGAAGTTTTATACAACAAAATCAGATCCATTAAAGATGCCACCTTTCTTATAAGAAATGGTGTAAGATTTGAAGACTTTTATAAGCGGAGTATGTCTATACAAAAATCAGAATCTATAACTGTTGGCTCTATTGGGATCATAGATAAGGATTTTGATATAAATACAGCGATCTACCTTATAGAAAATCTAAAAGATATCAATTTCGTCTTTTCAGGCAAAGTGCTTGATAATACCATCATAAAAAAACTCGAATCCTATCCTAACTTCTCTCACATAGGAATAAGAAAAAGAGATGAGTTTGCAGATCTTTTATCAAGTTTTGACATTGGCATTATTCTTAATAAGGGAGATTCCCATCCTCCATTAGAGGTAGGGCTTAATGAATATCTTTCAGCAGGAAAATCCGTCATAGCATTCAATTACAGTTTTATCAAGGACTACAAAGATGTTGTCAGATTTTGCAGTTCAAAAGAAGAAATGTTAAAGTCAATTAAAGAAGAATTGATCCTTGATTCAAAAGAAAAAAAGGAAAAAAGATATGAACGCGCAAGAGGGAACTCCTGGGAAAGGAAGGCTGATATTTTCCAGACAATTGTAAAAGACTATATTGACAAAAAACTTTATTCAAAAGCATAATATTAAGAGGCTGTAATCTTCAGAGGATGAGATTTTGAAGATTAACAGCCTCCAAATTATAATTAACTATATAAAGAAATAAAGTAAAATAAATATAAATCTCTATTAAAAGAACACACAGGTTTATCAAATTGTTCTCCATCCACTTCTTTTGAATTAACCAAACTGATAAAATACGGTTCTATTGTAAAGAGGGATTAAAATGATGAGAATATTTATTGCGCTAGATGGAACAATATGTCCTGTCAAAAAAGAAGATGAGAGCTTTGAAAACTTAATACCCTTTCCCGGCGCTAAAGAAAAGATCAACAAACTCAGAAAAGCCGGACACTATATAATTATCCTCACTAAGCGACACCTTTCCGCTTATAATTCAGGAATAAAAAATATCGGTAAGATTACCCTGGAATGGCTTGATGCAAATGGAATAGAATTCGACGAATTATATCTAGGAACACCTGATATCTCTCAGCTACAGGTTTCAGTTAAATTTACAGACTGGAACGTGATTGAAGAAAAATTATTAGGTTATTAAATAAAAAAGAGCTGCCATTTATGACAGCCCCTCACTTCGCCTTTAAAAAACTAAACTTAACTTAATTATTGATTTTCCCTAACGTGCTTAATTTGCTTCAAGAGGTCCCCTTTCTTGTTAAAAAGGAGTTCATACCTATAACTGTCCTTAAATAAGAATACTTCTATCTTATTTGATCTTTGGGTTTTCAATTCATTCATTTCTTCTATCCTGCAACCAGAAAAATGATCAGAGATATATTTTCTGGTCTGAATGGGCAATTGAATCCAGGTTAGTGTTATTTTCTGCAAAAGCATTTCAGAAGCAAAAGGCAAAAGAATGGGAGAAATCAAAATCTTTCTATTAGCAACCGTATAGGTAGCAACTGACAAAATCACAACAATAGTCATGATGAGCGTCCAGAATAATGTTTTCATCACCTTTATAATTATATCATAAAGGTAATTTAGAATTCTGAGAACATTTTGAAGTTGAAATGAAGGGGCAAGTATCTAATAAAATACGAGATTAAAAATTTACAACCAATGTATGTAAGCCATCCTTATGAATATATACGATTTTATAATCCAGGAAATCACATATCTTTTTCACTATTGACAAACCTAATCCCACTGAATTTTCTACCGAAGAATCCTTTCGAAAACGTTCAAACATTTCGTCAGCAGGAAAGCTGAGCGGGATACCTGTATTTGTAATAATAAAATGATTTTCTGTAAGCTCTGCGGTAATTTTTCCATTTTGGATGTTATGTTTTATGGAATTGGAGACAAGATTATTGAGCAATCCTTCTATTAGAATTCTGTTTGTCTTAATCGGGCCTGTACTTTTAATTTCTATCTCAGTAGTTATATTTTTATCAATGATTTGTTCCTCAAGAAGGTTAAAGATCGACTGAAGCAGCTCTCCCAGATTTACATTTTCTTTCTGGGTAAATTGTCTGTTTTCTATTTTGCTTAAAAGCAACAATCCTTTATTTAATAAGGTCAGTCGTTTTACGGCATTGAAAATAGATTGTATATGAAGCATCTCTTGTTCTGTGAGATTTTTTGACTGAATGATCAACTCTAGCTTGTTTTTAATAATAGCAAGCGGAGTCTGCATTTCATGAGAAGAGTTCTCATTAAATTCCTTTTGAGTAAGAAAATCCTTATAAATACGTTCTGTCATTTTTTCGACATTAATATTCAGCTCCTGAAATTCAATAATATCAGTAGATTCATAGGGAATAATCTTAGTAGTTTCAAGATTATATTTTTTTAACTTGTCCAGCAATACATAAAAAGGTTGCCATATTTTAGCAAGTATAAACCTGTTCATTAGTAACACGCCCCCCAGCAGTATCAAAAAGAGGCCAATCTCAACGGGCAAGATACTATTGAGTAATGATTCTGCTTCTGCAAGAGGCTGTCTTATTGTCACCTTGTACCAATCTTCTCCATTTTTATGGTAGGAAGTTAATTGCCTGAAATCGGTATATTCTTTTGTAAGTGAGTCGTAAATGGGTACTGTGTTATATTTATCCTTTTCAACCTCTGCTTCCAGAGCAGGCATAATCGAAACTTCTGTACTAGGTTGAAGTCCTTCCCCTATTTTCTCATAATTAAGGTTCGCTACAAGCTGAACTTTCTCCTGATAAATAGCTTCATCTATTCCGTCCCATAGAATAATCTTAATAAAAACATAGAATAGAATCGTTCCTATTCCAAAAATAAAAAGTGAATATAAAAGGTAATAAAGGGTTGTTCTTTGTAATAATTTCATTCAGACTGGAACTTATATCCTATACCGTAAACAGTGTTAAGATAATCTTTCGCTCCTTGTTGTACTAGTTTTCTTCTTAAATTCTTTATGTGAGTATAAATAAAATCGAATGAATCGGCTTGATCCATATAGTCACCCCATAGGTGTTCGGCTATTGAGTCCTTGGGAATAACTCTTCCCTTGTTGACAATAAAAAACAACAAGAGATCGTATTCTTTTGCTGTAAGCGAGATTTCTTTTCCATTAATATAAACTTGCCTGGAGTCCGGCAAAATGCGTATCTCATTAAATTGAATTTCATTATTACCATTAAAACTTCTTCTTCTGATAATAGATTTTATTCTTGCATTAAGTTCAGATAAATGAAAAGGTTTTGTGAGGTAATCATCCGAGCCTATTTCAAGACCAACTATTTTATCCTCTATTGAGTTTTTGGCTGACACAATGATAATTCCCCCCTGATGCTTTTGTGACTTGATAGTCTTTACAAGATCCAGTCCTGTACCTCCTGGTAGCATAATATCAATTACATAGCAGTCATATTCATAAACACCTATTTTATCAACAGCTTCACTAAAATTTCTTGCTGATTCACAGAGAAATCCTTCTTGTGAAAGATAGCTAACCATGTCATATCTTAGCTCCTTTTCATCTTCAATTATTAAAACTTTCATAACATAATCATTCGTCCACTTTTACAAAAGGTAAGGAAGACTATTAAGCCTTCCTTCCCAACAAATAAACAAACTAAACAAACTTACTTTAACTGACTATATGAAAATCTGGTACTGCAATATAAAGCAACTCTTTCTTTGCCCCACTGTGTAATCTGAGTTGTATGCTGGTCTGTTCTGATAATCAAATGACAATTTTGATTTATGACCATTCATTAAAAGATTAACTCCAATATCATAAATATTTGCAGGATCTTTAAGCTTATCAAAATCAGAACGAGTGTAGCTTGCAAATGGCATGATTCCTGGCTTCCCAGATTCATGAGGAAGTAAATACCCAAGTTGAGCATATATAACCTGTCCTGTTCCCATCATAGGAACTGCATTACCGAATGAACCCGAAGGTGCGTTTGCTGAATTTACCAATCCGTTTGCAGGATTCATGATACCATTATACCTTAAATAATTTTTACCAAAGTTGTAATTGAAATACCCAAGATAAACTGAGATTGCATCATTCTTATCTTTGTTTATATAGCTATCAAGATAACCTTCAACACTCCATAAAAACATATCATCGTATGTTGTAGCAGAATCAGAGTTAAGTCTCCACATAGCCTTTGACTGATAGATTGCTCCAGCTGCAAGATTCAAAACCTTCCTTTTTCCAAGATAAGTACCAGTCATATATGGAGTAAGATGAGGCTCCTTTTCCCAGAAATTATAGGAGAAATATCCCTGATATTGATATGTATGACCTATATTGGCAAAGGTTGCATCTTTAGAGTCAGGTGCTCTTTTAGTGATAGGTTGAATATTACCTGCTGCATTGGTTGCAATAGAAGTTCCGGCTGAATTAACCGAGAATGGATCAGTTAACACTAATCTGTAATCGAGCTTACCTAACTGTCCACGGGCATACACACTTAGTTTTCTGGAAAAAAGATCTGTCTGATCCACTGTTGCCTGAGCAAATACTGGAAGATCCAGTGTCATTATAGTTCCCACACTTGGATTTGAAAATCTGGAAAGACCATTGGCAATCGTTAAACCTCCTCCAAGTTTAAGCTCATTGCCTTTAGTAATGCGGTACTCTCCCAAAGCATCATGAAAAAAAGACTGAATTTTTCTATTGTTATCCATCTGATAGGTTCGGTTGAAGTTATTCATACCAAACTGAAAATAAACAAAAGCCCTATCCGTAATCTGACCATACATTTGAATGCGTGTGCGTCTTAACCCTATATCAAAAGTATTTTTTTCAACATCTCCAAATACTGTAGTTCCTGGGTTGCTTTCATTAAATCTTACCCAAGACTGATTCAAAAAGGTAACTTGAAAATATCTTGATCCATCTTTATTGAGCGAAAACTTTAAGGGTCTATCCTCAGCAGGTGCAAGACTACTAGCGGGGGAAATCAGACTATCTATTTGTGCAAAAGCAAAAAGAGAGAACAAAAACACAAAAATAGTAAGTGATACTTTTTTTTCCATTACTACTAAATTTAAACATTTAATAAAAGGCCAGTCTCATTCAATAATTGGCCTTTAAACCCTATTTTTTTTAGTTTGCAAATGAGACCACCTTAATATTAATGAACACTTGTGTTTCTTACAAATTTATTTGATACTAGTATTTGTCATTTATGTATTGTACCTAAGAATGTCTTAGAAAAGTTAAGTAGCTGGAGTATTTCGTCCACAGAAAGTAATATTCTCATTTATAGATTAATACTTTATGAGGCTCTCAACATTGTAAAATGTGTTTTGTTCGAAAAATCTGGAAGATCTTTATTAAGGAAATTATTACCTCCCTTTTATTCAAGCCTTTCAGTCAGTATTTATCAAGATTCTGTTTTTACACCAATATTGTCATAGGATCCAGAAAATTACAAATAATGTTTACTACTGAAACCCTGTATTAATATCTTCATTCCGACAATGGCATTGCTTATCTTATTAGCAAATATCCTTTATAAGAAATGTTCAAACGTTTGGTCAGATCCATTCTTGCAATTTGCTCCAAAATAATTAGAGATTCTGAAGTAATTCTGAATAAACAGAATGTCTTCACAACTCTAAATAAACGCGCTGCAATATATTACCACATTTACGCAGGTAAATAAAAGCCTAAATAAGATTTACCAGTTCTTTATTTTCATATTTCCCATTATCCGAATAACATGATTAAGAATAGGCTATTCTAAAAATATAGTAAATTGTTTAGATGAAGCAAAAACACAATTCACTAGAAACGAACCTTTTATTTCAAATATTTAAATTTCTGAAAATTTTATACTTTCTTTAATATTAAAATAACAAAAGAGCCTTTCTGAAAACCAATTCAACAGGCCAATGGAGGAGAGGTATCGGCAAATTCATTATATGATTACAATAATATCAGGCACTAACAGGGTCCCATCCAATTCGATAAAAATCGCAGAATACTACCAGAAGCTTTTGAAGAAACACGGAGTCGAGAGTCAGATTCTTGATCTTAGTAAGCTACCTGAAAAGTTTATCTTCTCTGCTCTGTATGAAAATACTGGTAAAGATCCAGATTTCAATGTATTATCTGATTTTATTAAAAAGTCCGACAAATTTGTATTTATCGTTCCTGAATATAATAACTCATTTCCCGGAGTATTAAAGGGCTTCATAGATGGACTAAGTTATCCCAATACATTCAAAAACAAAAAAGGGGCGCTTGTGGGCATATCATCAGGAGTTATGGGAGGAGCCCTGGCCTTGAGCCATCTGACAGATATTTTAAACTACCTAGGCATGAATGTACTGGCAATAAAACCCAGAATTTCAAGGGTAGAAAATAACTTTAAGGAAGGTGTAATTCTTGACCCTTTTGTTTCAAGTCTGATAGAATCTCAGGTCAACGCGCTTATAGAATTTTAAAGCGTTTTTAAAAACTCTCATAAAATATAACTAAGCGCTCTAATATCCTTAATAGGCGTAATTAGTGGGCTTAAGAGACATTCTTATTCATTCGTTTTAGGACTTAAATTATTTAACTTATACATGTTGAAAGTTTAAAAGACAAAGATTATATAAAGACCTAGGATTTATTTTTATAAACTTTTTATTCAACAGAGGGATTTAAAATTTTATGATTAATTACAAATTATCGGATCTAAAGCATGATCTGCCATCCGGGCTAGTTGTCTTTTTTATAGCTCTGCCGCTATGTCTCGGGTTAAGTCTCGCTTCCAATGCTCCTTTATTCTCTGGTATTATTGCTGGGATAGTCGGTGGAATAGTAGTGTCACTATTCAGCAAATCACAACTAAGTGTAAGCGGTCCTGCAGCAGGGCTGTCTATAATTGTTGCAGGCGCAGTTAAAGACCTGGGAAGCTTTGAAGCCTTTACTGTAGCAATTGTTCTCGCAGGTGTATTACAAATATTATTCGGTATGATAAGGGCAGGTATTATTGCATACTTTTTTCCATCCTCTGTCATAAAGGGAATGCTTGCTGCAATAGGACTTATTCTTATCATAAAGCAGATTCCATATGCATTAGGATACCACTCTAAAATATTTGAAGTAGATGAATTTATGGACTCAGGAGAGAATGGTAAATTTTCAATGATTACTAATGCATTAGAACATATTAATCCTTATGTACTTTTGCTAACTCTTATAAGTTTAGGAGTGTATATCTTCTGGGACCTGGTTCTTAAAAGAAAATATTCATGGTTTCCATCCGCTCTTGTAGCAATGCTTACAGGTACATTGCTCTATGCCATTCTTGAGTTATACTTTAATATACAGCTACCAGATAGCGAACTTGTTTCTATTCCAGACACCAATCTGTTTAAAGGATTTAAGTTTCCTGATTTTTCATTACTTCTTAATGGAAAAATTATCTATTTGGCTTTTACCCTTGCTTTGCTTGCTTCTGTTGAAAGCCTTATAACCCTGGAAGCAATTGAAAAAATTGACCCGCACAAAAGACAACCTCATGTAAATCATGAACTGTTTGCTCAAGGGGCTGGCAATATTGTATCAGGATTACTGGGAGGCTTGCCATTAACTGCATTAATAGTAAGAAGTAAAGCTAATGCAGATTCAGGTGCCAAGACGAAAGTATCTGCTATTATCCATAGTATCTTTCTGATTTTAGCTGTTTTTCTCATACCTCAGTTCATGCATCATGTACCTCTGGCTGTGCTGGCTGCCGTACTTATAGGTGTTGGATTCAAACTTACAAGACCTGCGATTTTTATAGAAGAATTTTCCATTGGCTGGGCTTCGTTTATTCCATTTGCTATTACAATAATCGCAACTCTTGCAACTAATCTGCTTATCGGAATTTTAATCGGAAGTATTGCAGGTGTTATTTCCGTAGTCAGGACCAATTTCCATTCTGCTATTTCTGTTGAAGGTGATGGTACTGGAGACACTGTATATGTCAGATTAAATAAAGATGTGTCTTTTCTTAACAAGCCTCAGCTTATTACTAAATTAAACAATATTCCAAAAACCAAGAATGTAGTTATAGATGGGTCTAAAGCTTCATTTATTGATAATGATATAGCTGAGGTAATTGAAGATTTTAAAACCGCTTCTGATCATCTACAAAGAAAAACCGAACTGATCAAAACCCAATACAAACTCGATTCTGATGAAAACGCCTTTCATGCCTTGTTAGATAGAAATAAAGAATGGGTAAAACAAAGAACAGACCTTGATCCAGAATACTTTAAACGCATGGCCAAAGGCCAGGCTCCCAAATTCCTATGGATAGGTTGCTCTGACAGTCGTGTAGCTACAGATGAAATAACACAGACTGATCCGGGAGAAATATTTGTTCACAGAAATATAGCTAACCTTGTTATTAAAACAGACTTTAACCTGATGAGTGTATTACAATATGCAGTTAGTGTTTTAAAGGTAAAGCATGTTATTGTTTGCGGTCATTATGAATGTGGAGGAGTTAAAGCTGCGATGGGGAATCAGAAACTGGGTCTAATAGATAACTGGTTAAGCAATATCAAGGATATTTATGAAAAATATCAGACCGAACTGGATGCTATAGAAGATGAAAAACCTAAATTTAACAGGATGGTTGAGCTTGTTGTGATGGAACAGGTTTATAACCTTTCAAAAATGTCAGTAATTCAGGAAGAGTGGAAAAATGGTAAATTCCCCATTATACATGCCTGGGTTTATGATATTGCCAATGGATCATTAAAAGACCTGGATATTAATATTGAAGCAACTTCTGCAATACCTGAAATCTATAAGTTTAAAATTTAAATCATAAAATTCCTGGTTAAATTAATTTCTTATTTTAAAAAGAGACCTCATCCTGAATTTTCTTAAGATCACTTTTCCCAATTGTATCAATATTACTCATTAAATGAAAAAGCCTTGTCATATGACAAGGCTTTTCGGTTTTAGGGTTACTTTTTGACAAAAAATAAAACCTGAACAGACAATTAATCTACATTGTCATGAAGAAACTTATTGTTTCCAAGAATTTCATTATCATCATTCAAATTGAATCTTGAGATATTTCTTTCTGAAGAATGAGGGTAATCCTGAAGATTTACATTTTTTCTCATATATGCAGGAACATCCAGCTTTTCTTTGAACTCATCAGGGTTCATGGATGTATTCATACTGCTAAGTCCTTTCAGCTTCTTGATCCTTTCGTTAGCTTGCTGCATAAGTTGCCTCTTTTTTTCCTCCTCATAATACGAATCCTCATTAGTCTGAGACTTCTTCATATCGAATGAGTGATATTTTGGAGCATCTTCAATTTTCTTAGGTCCTTCAAAATATGATTCGTTATTTCTTTTTTCATCCTGAAAATCATAACTTCTTATTTCAGGAGATTGAGATTTT
Source organism: Sporocytophaga myxococcoides (assembly GCF_000775915.1). Taxonomy (NCBI): domain Bacteria; kingdom Pseudomonadati; phylum Bacteroidota; class Cytophagia; order Cytophagales; family Cytophagaceae; genus Sporocytophaga; species Sporocytophaga myxococcoides. The sequence goes on along the minus strand of NZ_BBLT01000010.1, from coordinate 169,227 downwards.
TGATTATCGAATTCAAAAGACAACATCTCTCCCGGATTCCTTCTTACATTGTTTTGATTAGCAGGCGGCTGCGGCTCCACTCTGTTAACAGGAGGATTTGAAAACTGCTGTGTAGGCAAAACATCACGCTTTGCAACGTTTATCTGACGCTCTGACTCAAGATCGATAACTGTTTTTTTTGCAGGCACAAATTCCTTTTCCTGAAAGCCGGTAGCAATTACTGTAACACGAATCTGATCTCCAAGAGCAGCATCGATACCTTCACCAAATATAACTTCGGCATCATCGCCAGCTCTTTCTTCAATATAGTCTGTGATTTCAGTAAGCTCATCCATAGTAAGCTGAGCCTGATCCCCTGACATAATCGAAAGAAGAATTTTCTTAGCACCATGAATATCAGTATTGTTAAGCAATGGTGAAGACAGTGATTCCTCAGCTGCACGTCTTGCTCTGTTTTCACCACCTGTAACTGCAGACCCCATTACTGCAGCACCAGAATTCGACATTACAGTTTTAACGTCTTCAAAATCTACGTTCACCTCACTTGTTACAGTAATGATCTCTGCTATACTTTTTGCAGCGTTAGTTAGGACATTATCTGCCTGTGCAAAAGCATCTCTGATCGCCAGGTTTCCATAAATTTCCCTTAATTTATCATTAAGAATAATAAGCACAGTATCACAGTATTGCTTTAATTCTGCAATACCATTATCTGCCTGAAGTCTTTTCTTTTTACCTTCAAATGAAAATGGAACCGTTACAATCGCAACAGTAAGTATATCCATTTCTTTGGCAAGCTTCGCAATTACAGGAGCAGCTCCTGTACCTGTACCACCACCCATTCCCGCAGTGATAAAAAGCATTTTAGTATTATTGCTTAAAAACTCACGAATCTCTTCTTTACTTTCAATAGCAGCATTCTTCCCTTTCTCAGGATTTGCTCCAGCTCCCAATCCGTCCGTCAGATTGACCCCGATCTGGATCTTAGTAGGGACAGGACTTGCCTTTAATGCCTGAACATCAGTATTGCAGACAACAAATTCGACGTCTTTGATGCCCATGCCATACATGTGATTGACAGCATTACTTCCCCCACCACCAACACCAATAACCTTGATGATGGACTTATGATGACTGGGTAAATCGAACTTATAAGAAAGCTGTGACATAATGCTTCTATTAAGAGTTATATTGATTACTTTGAATTTTACTTACTTAAACTTAAACAGTCCGGTATTATTACAAAATTAATAATTTTCTTTTGATTAATAATCACCTTTATCATCAAGATCATCGATCAAAAGACCTTTAGTTCTGTCAATGATTCTCTTCAAAAACTGTGTACTGTTATCTTCTTTTTTCTTCTGTTGATTCACCTGTTTTCCGCTTGAATCCATCTCCATGTATTTATTCTCTCTGTCATCGATAGCGCGGAAACCGGCTAATACAAGCCCTACAGAAGTTGCATACATCGGACTCTTTACTGCTTCAACCTTGCTCTTTCCAAGATGCTCATTAGGATAACCTATTCTTGCATCCATACCAGTCATGTATTCAAACAGCTGCTTTACATTCTGAAGCTGAGCTCCTCCACCTGTTATAACGATACCTCCGGCAAGCTTACCTTCATATCCTGAACATATTATTTCAGAATGCACCAACTCTATGATCTCTTCCATTCTCGCCTGAATGATGTGAGAAAGATTTTTTATAGAAATTTCTCTAGGCGGTCTGTTTCTTAAACCTGGTATTGAAACGATTTCATTGCCATTAGCTTCCTCAGCCATAGCCCTTCCAAACTTGATCTTCAGAAGCTCAGCCTGGTTCTGCATCACATTGCAACCTGACTTGATATCAGAAGTAATAATATTTCCACCGAAAGGAATTACTGCTGTATGGCGGATTATATTATCATGGAAAATTGCTATGTCGGTAGTACCTCCACCGATATCAACCAGAACTACTCCTGCTTCTTTTTCTTCATCACTTAAAACCGCAAGACTTGAAGCCAGAGGCTCAAGAATGAGGTTATCAATTTCCAGGTCAGATCTTAATACACACTTATTGATATTGCTGATAGCATTTGTCTGAGCAGTGATTACATGAAAATCAGCTTCCAGCCTTATGCCAGTCATACCAACAGGGTCTTTAATTCCTTCCTCATAATCAACGATGTAATCCTGAGGCATCACATGAATGATTTCACAACCAAATGGCATAACTGTTTTGTACATGTCATTTGTAAGCCTGTTGATATCCTCAACTGTTATTTCATCATCTGTAGTATGACGCGTAATGCTGCCATGGTGCATAGAACTTTTTATATGTTGTCCTGCAATCCCGACGTTAACCACTTTTATATCTATACCTGATGCTTCCTCTGCCTCTTTAATAGCTTTGGATATTGCATTTACTGTGGTATTAATATTAGTTACCATCCCACGTATCACACCTTCGGAAACTGCTTTTCCCATTCCGAGAATTTCCAGTTTTCCGTATTCATTCTTGCGGCCCACTATTACACAGATTTTGGTTGTACCAATATCCAGACCGACTACTATTTTATCTTTTTGCATAGGATGTAAAAAGTAATAATATTATTCACAAATAATTTGATCCTTGAATTTAAGATTTACTTTGTTGTAAGAGTTCCATCCTTTGGTCGGAAGAATTTCTTTGTAAAAAATCTTCAGCCTTTTGAATTTACTCTCAACCTCTTCCGGTTTACCAAACAAGATGAGTTGATCTCCGATTTGCGTGTACATTGAAATGTCACCATTCCTCTCCACTGTCAACTGAGCGATCTGCGCTTTCCAGAATTTATCCTGATCCAGAAAATTTATAAGATCCAGATATGGCTTACCTTCTTCAGATTCGAAAAATTCTTTCTTGGTTAATTTAGCAGAACCTGATCCATCTATCAGTAATACTCTTGCAGTAAACTCATCTGAAGTTGAAAGTGTATTGCCTGAACTTCCAATGTATGCATGCGGCCCGTCTGACTGCACTACTCTTGCTACCGGCCTGCACTGGCTTACTTCAACAGTTAGATTACCTTTAAGATCTTTATATACCTGCGCTTCTTCTACAAATTTATGACTTTTTATTCTCAATTCAAGCGTTTTAAGATCAATATCATTATAGGAAGCACCAATAATACGATCGCTTCCGTTCTTTGATATCAAGTCCAGTACTTTTTCTTCTGTCACAAAATAATTATCATATTCATAATCGATATGAACATTGATTGCTTTTATCTCTCTATCAGCCTGCTTTTTCTCAACAAAGCTGATAAGAGCGAAAAGCACTATGGATCCGAGGATATAATACACCTTCCTCTTTATCCTGAATCGATTAGCGACTGGCTTCTTTTTCAAGGAATTTCTTTATTGGTTCTATAAACTGATCTATATCTCCAGCTCCGATGGTAACAAGAATATCTGTGTCTGTTGACTCAAGTGTTTTCATCAGATCTGATTTTGCAACTACCTTTTTTTCTGTCAGATTTACTTTGTCAAGCAGAACTGAGGACGTTATTCCAGGTATCGGCAATTCTCTTGCAGGATATATTTCAAGAAGAATTAATGCATCTGGTATTGATAAACTTTCAGCAAATCCATCCATGAAATCTCTCGTCCTTGAATAAAGATGAGGCTGAAAAATTGCTGTAACCTTTTTATCTTTATAAACTTCCTTCACTGCACATAGAAAAGCTTTGATTTCTGTTGGATGATGTGCATAATCATCTATATACGTTATCTTTTCAGATCTGAAGATGTAATCAAAACGGCGCTTTACTCCTTTAAACTCCTTTAACGCATTTTTAATTGTTTCAGCCGGAATTCCCAACTGAAGACCAACTGCAAATGCGGCAATGGAGTTTTGAATATTATGATCTCCGGGAATACCTAATACAATATTGGTTATAGTTCCTGCAGGTGTTTTCAAGTCATAGACGTAATATCCTTTTTCAATTCTTTTATTGAAAGGAGAAAAATCAGAAGCAGCTTCCCCATAAAAATGTAGACTTCTGCTGTTATCAAGTTTTCTTACAGGACAATTACCTTGAGCAAAAACAACACCATTGCTCTTCACCTGTCCGGCAAATTGATTAAAGGTATCAACAAAATCCTCTTCGTCTTTATAAATATCAAGATGGTCAGGATCCATGGCAGTAATAATTGCAATAGCCGGACTTAATCTTAAAAAAGATCTGTCATATTCATCAGCTTCAACAACCATTATCTGCTCTCCAGCATCTTTATCTCCAATCAGAAGATTAGATTTATAATTTTGAGTAATTCCACCAACGAATGCAAATACATTTTTACCTGCATATTTAAGTATATGGGCCACCATTGAAGAAGTTGTTGTCTTGCCATGCGTCCCAGCAACAGCAACAGTAAATACTTCTTCAGTTATCTTTCCAAGAATTTCAGATCTCTTCCACAATTTTCTTCCCTGCGCTTTAAAATAATTAAGCTCTTTATGGTCAGCAGGAATTGCAGGTGTGTACACAATCAATGCATCATCTATAAAGTCTAAAGGAATAAGTTTAACGTCATCCTCATAATGAATGAGCATCCCTTCAGCTTCTAGCTGTTCGGTAAGAGCAGTTCTGGTACGGTCATAACCTGCTACGTGGTATCCGCTTCCACGAAACCATCTTGCCAAGGCACTCATACCAATACCGCCTATACCAATAAAATAGACGTTGTTAAACTTTTCCAATTTCAAACTATTATAAAAATATCTGCTTTAATTATTTTAAGAACCCAGATTCTTAAAACTTATAACTTAAAAGGACCTCATCCAAAATCCTTCTCCTGAAGGAGAAGGACTTCATTGACTTCCAGAGTCTAAATCCTCCTTTAATTGTAATTCTTTTAACTTTTAACTTTCAGCTAAACTTTTAGCTTTTCGCTTCAATAATCCTGATCACCTCATTCGCTATATGAACAGCAGCATCAGGTTTACCCAACGTTTTAATATTCATAGAAAGCTCTTTTTGCTTGTTAAGATCATACAGTAAACCCAATGCTGCAGGCACCATCTTCTCAGGGGCTTCAATGTCTTTTACCATGATAGCTGCATTCTTTTCTACCAGAGCCATTGCATTTTTGGTCTGATGATCTTCCGCAACATTTGGCGAAGGTACCAATACTGATGGTTTACCTACCAAACAGAGCTCAGAAATAGAAAGCGCTCCTGCTCTTGAGATCACTATATCTGCCGCTGCATAAGCCAGATCCATTCTGCTGATAAACTCACGCACTTTCACATCAGGATTATTTTTTCGCCCTGCTTCTTCTTTCATTTTCTGAAAGTAGAATTTACCTGTTTGCCAGATTACCTGAACTCCGCTCGCCTTTAATTCATCAATCTTGGCAAGTATGCTGTTGTTCAAGGTTCTAGCTCCAAGGCTTCCGCCTATTACTAATATTACAGGTTTCCCTTCCTGAAGATTGAAATATGAAAAGGCTTCCTGCTTCTTACTTTCAAAATCAAGAATATCCTTTCTTACCGGATTGCCTGTAAGCTCCAGCTTGTCACCTGGAAAGTATCTTTCCATTCTTTCATATGCTACACAAATCTTGCTTGCATTTTTTGCAAGTAACTTATTGGTAACACCTGCATAAGAATTCTGCTCCTGGATCATTGTAGGGATTTTTTTCCAGTTAGCAGCAAATAACAAAGGCCAGCTTGCATAGCCACCCACTCCTATTGCAATGTCAGGTTTAAATTCACTTATGATCTTTCCTGCATTCCAGATACTTGAAATTACTTTAACAGGAAACAATAAATTATCTACTGTTAATCTTCTCTGAATTCCGCTAATCCACAAACCTTCTATCTTGTAACCGGCAGCAGGAACCTTCTCCATTTCCATCCTGTCTTTTGCTCCTACAAAAAGGATTTCAGTAGAGCTGTCGATTGCTTTCAGTGCATTCGCAATAGCTATAGCAGGATAGATATGGCCACCGGTGCCACCGCCGCTTATGATTACTCTATACGGTTTGTTTTTTGAGGCCATTTTTTGATTCAAAATTAGTTTCTGAAATATCTCCTCTGCTTACACTTAATATAATTCCCAATGAAATTCCTGTAAATAATAATGAGGTTCCTCCCATGCTTAATAATGGCAATGGCTGACCTGTAATAGGACCTAACCCCACTGCAACCCCCATATTAATCATAGCTTGTATAACCAGACTAAAAGCAAGACCCGCTGAAAGCAAGCCGCCATAAGCTCTTTCACTGTTTGAAACAGTAAGCATTGCTCTGTACAATAATGCTAAATATAAAAACAGCACCACAAATGCTCCTATGAAACCATACTCTTCTATGATTATAGAGTAGATAAAGTCTGAGTAACTATGAGGAAGAAATTCTCCCTGAACACTTTGTCCCGGTCCTTTCCCGAAGATCATTCCGGTAGCTATTGCCTTATAAGATTGTTCCGCCTGAAAAGGAATTTCTTTTGAGACAAAGAAATACTCTAATCTGCTAATTGCTGTTTCAAGCCTTTGTCCCAACTTTAACGCTATAGTACCACAAACACCACCAACCAAAACTAACATTGCAAGAAACTTAAAGGGAACTCTTCCAATAAACATCAATAGTAAACATGTGCTGAATAAAAGAACCGCAGTTGATAAATTGGACAAAGCTATCAATCCACAAATTAATCCACTCCATAACACGATCGGGATAAATGATTCTTTAAAGTCTTCTATATTCGCCTGCCTTTTTGCAAGCATACTTGCTAGATTGGCTATTAATGCAAGTTTAGCAAAGTCAGAAGGCTGGAACGATTGATTGATAACGGGAATAATGAACCACCTGCTTGCACCATTGATATCACCTCCTTTGAAATAAGCAAACACTAGTAATGGGATACTCAGCCAAAGACCTAGCTTACTTAACTTTGAATAATACTTATAGTCGATCTTATGTGCAATCCACATACAAGCCAAACTCAAAAAAACCAGAAATGAATGCTTAAATAAATAATGCTCTGTATCACCTTTCATCATTTTATAAGCGAGACTCCCAATAGCACTGTACACTACAAGAATACTTATCAATGAAAAGCACAGTATTATTCCCCAGATCACAGGATCTCCTTTTAAGTTCTTTTGTAACCAGGCTTTTACCATATTCGATTAATTCTTTACTATTTCTTTTTTTAACTCAAGTACCTGCGTCTTAAACTTTTCGCCCCTATCCTCATAGTTTTTAAATAAATCAAAACTAGCGCAAGCAGGAGAAAGTAAAACAACATCTCCATTTGTTGCCAATTCAAATGCCTTCTGAACCGCGTCCTTTAAATTATTTGTATCTTCAAGCTTCTGCACTTTGCCTGAGAAAAACTCAACCAATTTTGAGTTATCCTTACCCATGCAAACCAAAGCTTTCACCTTATCTTTTACCAACTGCTCAATCTGGCTATAATCATTGCCTTTATCCAAGCCTCCAGCAATCCAGATCAATGGTTCTGTAAAGCTATCCAAAGCATAAAACACCGAATCGACATTTGTTGCTTTAGAGTCATTTACAAACTTCACTCCATTGATTTCTCCGGCATCTTCCAGTCGATGTGAAGCATTTTTGAAATCAGACATTGCTTCAACAAACATACTTTCATCAAGACCTATGGCTTTTGCTGCAAGGACAGCAGCCATCGTGTTAACTATATTGTGCTTACCATTTAACGGAAGCTTGTTTACTGGCAAACTGAAGCTTTGCCTGTTCAATGAAAACTTTAAATTCTCCCCTGACTGACATGCTCCTTCACTTTCCATTTCAGAAAGAGATACAGACAACAACTTTGGGGTTATTTTTCTTGTCTTTAATTGATCTGAAACAACAGGATCATTGGTAAATGTGATAAAATAATCTGAGCTTGTCTGATTTTGTAAAATCCTGAACTTGGAGTTTACATAGTTTTCAAACTTATACTCATATCTGTCCAGATGATCAGGAGTAATATTCAGAAGTATCGATATATGTGCTTTAAAGTCAAACATATCGTCAAGCTGAAAACTACTTAGTTCAAGTACATAGTACTCGAACTTATCTTCAATTACTTGTTTTGCAAGGCTATCTCCTATATTACCTGCAAGACCTGTGTTTACTCCAAGCTTTTTAAGCAGGTGATAAGTCAGGAGTGTGGTAGTTGTCTTTCCATTGCTTCCTGTAATGGCAATGAATTTTGCATTTGTATAATAGGATGCAAACTCAATCTCGGAAATGACTTTGATGCCTTTTTTTCTTATGGCTTTAATCAAATCATTTTTTTCAGGAATACCAGGACTTTTAATTATCAGATCAGCATTCAGTATTCTGGCTTCATCATGTTTCCCTTCTTCAAACTCAATTCCGTTACCAGTCAGAATAGATTTATATTTATCCGCCATCAATCCTTTATCAGACACAAAAACAGTATACCCTTTAGCTTTACCCAAAAGTGCTGCTCCTGTACCGCTTTCACCGGCTCCTATTATGACGAGATTTTTTGCCATTGAAACTATCTAAGCTTTAATGTAGCTAATGTTAATATTGCCAGAAGAATTCCAACAATCCAGAACCGCGTGACGATCTTTGCTTCATGCATTCCTTTCTTTTGATAATGATGATGAAGCGGGGACATTAGAAATATTCTTCTACCTTCTCCGTATTTTCTCTTGGTATATTTGAAGTAACTTACCTGAATTAATACAGATAAATTTTCCACAAGGAAAATTCCGCAAAGAACAGGTATTAATAGTTCCTTTCTGATTGCTATTGCCAGCACCCCTATTATACCTCCAAGAGTTAAGCTTCCTGTATCTCCCATAAATACCTGGGCAGGATAAGAGTTCACCCAAAGAAATCCTATACAAGCTCCAACAAACGCGGCAACGAAAATTACCATTTCACCGCTATTAGGAATATACATGATATTCAGATAGTCTGCAAAGATTGCATTACCAGATACATATGCAAAAACAGCCAGCGCAACACCGATGATGGCTGAAGACCCTGCTGCAAGGCCATCTATTCCATCTGTTATGTTTGCCCCATTAGATACAGCAGTGATAATAAAGATCACAAGTAATACATAAAACACCCAGATGAATTGCTCTCCGAAAATATCGAATAGCTGAGAATAATCCAGTTCATTATTTTTCAGAAATGGTATAGTGGTTACCATTGATTTATGATCCACGAACTTTGAAGAGATCAATCCGTCAGAGTTCCTGATAGCAGGATTCAAATAGGTTCTAACTACTACATTATCATTAAAAAAAAGTGTTAATCCTACTATAAGTCCCAGTCCTATCTGACCGATAATTTTAAATTTCCCCTGAAGACCTTCTTTATTCTTTTTAAATACTTTTATATAATCATCAAGAAATCCGATCAATCCCATCCATACTGTTGAGATCAAAAGTAGAATTACATAAACGTTGTCTACTTTAGCGAAGAGAAGTGCAGGAATCATAATGGCAGCGATGATGATCACACCTCCCATAGTTGGAGTTCCTTTTTTCTCCATTTGACCGTGAAGGCCAAGATCTCTGATCGTCTCTCCTATCTGCTGCCTTCTCAGAAAATTGATCATTTTGGGACCAAAAAACATGGCGATAAACAATGAACAAATCATTGCCATTCCAGCCCTAAACGAGATGTATCTGAAAACTCCGGCTCCGAAGAAGTCGAATTCCCTTTCTAAATAATTAAAAAGATAATAGAACATTTTTAGTTAAGGTTATGCATGTCCAGTTTTAAATTACTCTTAGTACCTTTCTGAGTCATATATGCAAGAATGCTGATGATCTCATTCAGTTGATCCACACACAGATCTCCGGACCAGGTAATGGTGTGTTTCATCTGAATAAGTTTCAGCCAGTATCTTGCTTCTACTGCTTCTTTAGTAGCTACTGCGATCTTTGCCATGTAATCCTGATTGTCAAGAGCTGCCAAGGATCCCTCTACATTACCTCTGATATTGGTTGTACTTCTAAGCAGTTTTTCCGAAATCTCAAATTCATTATTTCTGATTAGCTCTATATAAAGCTCGATAATGCTGAGAGAAAGCTTAAATGTTTTTTCAACCAATTGATCCTGTTTTTTGGCCCCAATCGTTCTCATAATTTATTTTCCTAGTAGTTGAAATAATTCCTTTACTGTTTCTTTATCATCAAAAGGATGCTTTACTCCTTTAATTTCCTGGTAATTTTCGTGACCTTTTCCTGCCACCAATAGGATGTCATTCCCTCCCGCAAGCATGATGGCTGTTTTGATAGCTTCTTTCCTGTCAGGGATTACCATCGTTTTTCTCTGATCAGTCAGACTTACTCCTTTTTGCATTTGCGCAATGATATCCATCGGATCTTCATTTCTAGGGTTATCAGAAGTAAGAATAACTTTATTGCTAAGCTTACATGCAATATCTGCCATTACAGGTCTCTTCGTTGCATCCCTGTTTCCTCCGCAACCCACCACTGTAATGATTTGCTCATTGCCTTGTCTCAAATCCTGAATTGTCTCCAATACATTTTTTAAAGCATCCGGCGTATGTGCATAGTCTACTATAGCAGTTATTTTCTCCTTGGATATTATCTGCTCAAATCGTCCTTTTGCAGATTCAAGGCTTGAAAGTTCCTTTAACACTTCTTCACTGTCCTCTCCCAACAGTACAGCAATGCCATATATACCAAGAAGGTTGTATGCATTAAAGCTTCCGATCAGTTTAAACCAGACATCCTTGCGATCTATTTCCAGTTCAATTCCATGAAAGGTATTGGAAATAAGCTTTCCTTTGAAATCAGCCATGGTTTTAAGACCATAGGTTTGTTTTTTAGCTTTTGTATTCTGAATCATCACCATTCCTCTTTTGTCATCCGCATTAACCAATGCAAATGCTGTAGAAGGTAGGCTATCAAAAAACATCTTTTTTGCTCTTATATACTCTTCAAAAGTTTGGTGATAATCAAGGTGGTCATGAGTAATATTGGTAAATGCTCCTCCTGCAAAAGTAAGTCCTGCAATACGATGCTGAACTACCGAATGTGAACTCACTTCCATGAAGCAATGAGAACATCCGGATTCTACCATTTTTTGCAGTAATTGATTTAATGTAACTGCATCGGGAGTTGTGTGTGTGCTTGGTATGATCTCATCGTTGATTTTATTTTCAACTGTAGAAAGCAGACCTGCATTGTACCCAAGACTTCTGAACAATTTATGTAAAAGTGTTACAGTAGTAGTCTTGCCATTTGTACCAGTAACACCTATCAGACTCAATTTCGAAGATGGATTCCCAAAGAAATTTGATGAAATAATACCCAGAGCTTCACTGCTATCCTTTACTTCTATGTAAGTAATACCCTCTCTCAAATATGCAGGCATTACTTCGCAAACAATGGCAGTTGCACCTTTGTCAATAGCCATTTCAATGAATTGATGTCCGTCTGCCTGAGTCCCTTTTACTGCAGTAAAAAGAGTTTTCTCTTTTACTGAACGGGAGTCCATGGTTATATTATGTATCTCTATATCCGTAATTCCGGAGATAGAGACAAGGGATACCTTATAAAGTATGTCTTTTAGAATAGCCATTATTCAAGTTCGATATAAATGGTATTACCTTTAACAATTCTGGCACCGGGAGGCATTGATTGTCTAGATACCCTTCCATGCCCTACATGTTTTACCCTTAGTCCGGCATTTTCAAAGACATAATATGCATCTCTCAATGTTAAACCTGTACCATCCGGAACAGCCCCCTGAACTACTTCTTTTTGCTGCCACATAACAGCATTATTGACAGCCTTAGCCATAACCCACTCATTGGCATCTTTAATAGAGTGGTTTGATATTCCCAATTCGTTACACAAATAATTCAGATCTTCATGATATCCTCCCCTTATAACAGGGAAAACTCCATGCTCAGGACTTACTTTTGTTCTTGCAATCGGAAGGTGAAGATCAAGGTCTGTTGCATAAATTTTATCAGCAATCTCTTTAAAAACTGGAGCTGCTACATCGCTTCCATATTTTCTATATCCCTTAGGACTATCGATTACAACAATGCAGCTGTATTTAGGTTTATCTGCAGGGAAATAACCTGCAAAAGAGCAATAGTAATCTTTTATGTACTGACCGTTTTTAATTTTCTGAGCAGTACCAGTTTTTCCCGCAATTTTATAGATTGTATTGTTAATATTATTTGCAGTTCCTCTTTCTACCACCCCTTCAAGCATTTTCCTGACTTTAGCCAAGGTATTGTCCGAACATATTTTTTCCCTTACAACCTCTGTATTGTAAGCCTTCAAAGTCTTGTCTGCCAACTTTGTTTCCTTAACGATTATCGGCTTTATCATCTTACCATTGTTTGCTACTGCATTGTACAACATAAGAGTCTGCAAAGGAGATATTTTTAATTCATACCCAATGGACATCCATGGAAGCGAAATTCCGCTCCAGCTTCTGTCTGTAGGTTTTTTAATAAAAGGTTTAGCTTCTCCGTGCATTTGAAAACCTATTGGATCTGCCAATCCTAATGAATGGATATAATCAATATATTTTTGAGGACTAAGACCAAAATGTTCGTTTACCTTTCTGCTTATCCCTATGTTTGAAGATTTTTCGAAAGCTTCCTGAAAAGTTATTGTTCCATAACCTTCAGGTTTAGAATCGGTCATCAACCTATCATAGAACTCGTAAGTACCTGTTCCTGTTTCGACGCTATCTTCCAGCTCAATATTAGAGTCTTCGAACAAAGCAATAACAGATGCTAATTTGAATGTTGAACCCGGATCTGTCAACCCCTGATTTCCAACAGCATAATTATAATTCTCTGTATAAATTCCAGGTGATTGTTTCCCAAGATTAGCGATAGCTTTAATTTCACCGGTGGCTACTTCCATCAGCACTACGCAGCCATAATCAGCATCATGGGCAGTAAGATGTCTTAATAAGGAAGACTCGGCAACATCCTGCATATTGATATTGATCGTAGTTTGAATATCAATCCCTTGCTTAGGTCTTACTTCAGATTCATCATGCATTGGTTTCCATTCTCCACCGGCAATTTTCATGAATAAAGCTTCTCCGTCAGTTCCACCCAAGTCCCTATGGAATGAATATTCAAGACCAGCTCCCTTGTTATCCTCATTAATAAAACCAACAGTCCTCATAGCCAGGTAAGAAAAAGGTCTGAATCTTTTATCTACCTTTTCAAATATTACCCCGCCTTTAGATCTTCCTTCCCTGAAAATCGGCCATTGCATCATCTGCTTTTTTGCCTGGAAGTTGATCATCTTTCTATTGATCACCAGATATTGAACATCTTTCTTTGCTCTGGCATCTATAATTTTCCTTTTATACTCAAGACTAGATTTATCTTTGAAAAAAGCAGATAGAAGTCTGGACAGAGAATCTATGCCGCTTCTGAATACTCTTTCGTCTGCAATTCTTGGATCTATGGCTACTTTATAAAAAGGTAATGATGTAGCAAGCAAGCTTCCATTATCTGAATAGATATTTCCTCTTGTAGCTTTTACCTTTCTGAATTGAATTAGATTTTCAACGGCAAGCTTTCTCCACTTATCCCCGTCAACAAACTGGATATATAAAATTTTTCCGATGATAGCGAATGAGAAAACCAGAATGACAAGAAATGCCACTCTTACCCTCAACACTATGGATCTTTTAATATTCACCGTCTTTTAAAATAATTTTATATGGTGGTACTGAACTTTCTTCCAATCCTAACTGACTTACTTTTTTAGCCACTTCAGACTGCTTGCTGTAATACATCAAGTCAGCTTTAAGCGTAGTATAATCTGCTCTGAGATCATCTACTTCGGCTTTTAATTTTCCTATTCGTCTTACTGTCTTGTCAGAATAGTGTGTATTGCCGATGTAGAAAATTATTATACCTGTTATGTACAGCACATAAGGTAGATATTTTACAGGTAACCCTTCTTCAAAAATCTTATCTACCTTGATGGCATTACCCATCATAGAAAACAGATTTTTCCTTTCTTCTCTTTGCTGTTGCTTAACTGTATTTTCAGCCATCTTATATTTTTTCAGCAATTCTTAACTTAGCACTTCTTGCTCTTGGATTAGCTTTGATTTCTTCTTCTCCAGCTTCCAAAGGCTTTTTATTTACAGGCTCTAATGGCCTTTCAAAATTTCCGTAGATGTCCTTTTCAACCTCTCCGTAAAACTTGCCTTTAGCGATATAATTCTTTACCAGCCTGTCTTCCAAAGAATGATAAGACATGATTACCAGTCTGCCACCTTTGTTTAATACCTCCCCTGTCTGGGTAAGCATTTCTTCCAGCACTTTCAGTTCTTCATTGACTTCTATTCTCAATGCCTGAAATACCTGTGCTGCATATTTAAAATCAGCTCCACGAGGAGCTAATGGTTTTAAAATAGAAATCAGTTCTCCTGTCGTTTCGATCTTTCCTCTGTTTCTTGCCTGAATAATAGCGTTGGCAAGTGTCTTTGCATTCTTCACTTCTCCATACATTCCAAATATCTTGTGTAACTGATCTTCTGAATAAGTTCTCAAAATATCCTTTGCTGTTATTGGAGACTGCTGATCCATTCTCATATCAAGTTCTGCATCAAAACGAGTAGAAAATCCTCGGGTACCCTCGTCTATCTGATGAGAGGAAATACCAAGATCTCCCAGAATACCATCTACCTTAGTGACTCCGTGCAACTTTAAATACCTTTTCAGATATCTGAAGTTTGCATCTATAAATGTGAAAGAACTACTTGTTATTTCATCCGCATTATTTCTGGCATCGGGATCCTGATCAAATGAATACAAGTGACCGGTTGTCAAATGCTTCAAAATCTCTTTTGAATGCCCTCCTCCACCAAATGTCAGATCTACATAAATCCCATCAGGTTTTATATTCAATCCATCTACACACTCTTTCAGTAAAACCGGAACGTGGTATGCCATTCTAATACTTTATTTTTTGTCAGCCTGGTCTGGCTCGTTACCCAGGTATTTTTCTGCAAGCTTCGCAAACTCCTGTTGATCTTTAATCAGGAATTTCTCATACAAATCAGGATTCCATAATTCGATCCTGTTTCCCAAACCAACGACGATCACATCTTTGTCAATCTGGGCATGTCGCAACAAGGGCTTTGGAATAAGAAACCTCCCGTTGTTATCCAATTCCACTTCTGAGTTTCCTCTAAAAAAATTTCTCTGGAAATTTCTGTACTCCTCATTGAACTCATTGAGTCCGGATACTTTTGAGAATACTTTTTTCCATTCATTCATTGGGTAGACAACAAGACAAGGCTCGAATCCTCGGGTAATGACAATACTATTCTCTGAAGCCTCTGGCAGATTGGCTTTTATGCGTGCCGGAAGGACAAGGCGTCCTTTGGCGTCCATCTTACAGTCATACTCACTCGAGAAATAGGACATTTATTATTGGGATTAGTCTAGAATCACCCTATACAAATATAGAAAAGAAAATTCCAAAATCAACCACTTTCTACCACTTCAAACCACATTGTGGATAAATTACCCCATAATCCACCATTTTGTTACACTTTTACACAAAAATAGGCCTGTTTTTTTGAAACCTTTTTCTAAACAAAGACAATAACACTGGCACAAAAACAATATAAAATACTGAAAACCAAATATTTAATAGGTAAATTATTTAAAAAGGAAGAAAAAACAGAAAAAGTGGGAGAAAATGGGAGATTCTTCCACTTTCGGACCAGATTATAGTCAATGTATTTTTGTATTTTTGGAAGAAGTGCAGGAAAATGAATGCTTCTTCTTCATTATCTTAAAAAATTTAAAATTCTAAATGCTTTTAATGAGATTCGTTATTATCCTTTTCCTTTCAGGTATATCAAATTCCCTGTTTGCCCAACTACTAATGAAAAGAACTTACCGTTGGGGAGAAATGATCACTCAAAAGGATACGATTCAATGCTATTTGGAAGAAATGGAAAACAAATATTCAAATAAAGTAAGATACAAACTAAAATTGAATGATAAGAGACCTTTAAAAATCAAACCAGCAAACATGGTCCAAATTAAATTTAATGATGAGGAAATTTATGATAGAATAAATAATGCACAAAATGAATTCGTTCTTCTAAAAAGACTTGCAAATGGACCTGTAAGGCTATATAGAGAAAATTTGAGTATCGGTACTTCTTCAACGTTGACATTGGGAAATACCATGTTATATGAGAAGCCTATACCTGATTTTTACTATTTGGTCAAATATGATCAGATCTATATAATGTCAAAATTAACATTCAGAGAATCGCTGAAAAAAATATTTACTGATAACCCCGAATTTGAAAAACTCATCGATGAAATAAAATATAGAGAATTTATTAATAACATAGAAGAAAT
Source organism: Sporocytophaga myxococcoides (assembly GCF_000775915.1). NCBI lineage: Bacteria > Pseudomonadati > Bacteroidota > Cytophagia > Cytophagales > Cytophagaceae > Sporocytophaga > Sporocytophaga myxococcoides. The sequence continues at coordinate 152,822 of NZ_BBLT01000010.1, read as the reverse complement.
AGTAAAAGACTATAACGAAAGAACTTCCAATTAACTGCTTATATTTTTGTAAATCCAATTCTTTCAAATTGTATTCATTCAACTTAAATGAAACTCACAAAACTCTCCATATTCCTGCTGTCACTTATTTCTATTAATTTATATGCCCAAACTGGAGGTCTAGTAAGTGAAGAAATCCAATCTTCTGAATACAAGCCAGGGAAGATTGTTACCCTGAAAGATACAATTAAGTGCTTTATAATAGATAGAGGGTACGAATATTATTTTAATGGTAATATTAAATACAAACTACAACTCAGCGATTCTAAATCATTAAAGATTAAATCAAAAGATATTCTGCACCTTGAGCTTGATGGCAAGGCTCACTTTGACAGACTTCCATATGGACTTCAATCTTTCCTGATGGTTAAACATGTTGATGGATATGTAAAACTTTATGAGACGGCTATAGATGGTTTTGATGATTATGGAACGTATAGCAATGGAGGCATGAATACTACAAATAATCCTAATCTTGACAGATTTTTTCTTGTAAGAGAATCTTTAATAATCAAAGTTTCGAGAAGAATGTCCGGTTCTGATATAAAGAAAATTTTTCCCGATGACAATGAATTTCTGAAGCAATTTGAGAAGATGGATTATCAAAAGTTTCTGAAGAATATTAAGCAATTAGTTATAGACTATAACAACTCTATTAAAAAGAAAGCCGAAGAAAATCAGTAATAACAACAGCAACGGTGACCTGATTGAACTTAGCTATACAATTAAACTCACCTAATTTTACTTTTCTATAAACATGCATTTAAAAATAAAAATCATATTGTTGGCATTTTTATTCAGTACTAATGCACTATATGCTCAAACTCCAAATCATATAGATGATGAACTTCCGCCAATTAGCTATATCTATAAACCAGGAAAGATTATTACAATTAAGGATACCATTCCTTGCTTTATACTGGATAGAGATATCGACTACTATAACAAAGGATATATTAAATATAAATTGTCCCCTGAAGCTTCAAAGGCATTAAAAGTAAAATCAAAAGATGTTATGCATCTCGAGCTTGATGGCTGTCCCCCTTTAGACCGATTTCCATATGGCACAAGTTCCTACCTTATGGTTCGGTTAATTGACGGAGAAGTAAAAATTTATAAAGTTCAAATTGAAAGTATGGATTATACCACTGCAACTGCCTATAATGGAATGCCTATTTATACAAAAGACAAATCATACAAACGCTTCCTTGTCAGAGGAAATATGTTTTATGAAATAGATCGTATAAATAAATATCAGGCAAAGAGAATTTTTTTCGATAACGTGGAATTGAATAACGAAATTGAAAACTTAACTGATCAGCAAATTCTGCAAAATATTGAGCTATTCGTTCAAAGGTATAACAGCTCAGTTAAACCGAGTACAAATGAAAGTAAACAATAAAAATTCTCATCAAAACAATCGCTACAGGTTTTATGAAAAAAATAGCCAGAATACTCCTCATTGTTTTCATAACATTTTTCATTGTCACCAACGTTGTCGCCATCTTTCACAGTTATAAATTCACGCATTTTTCTTCAGAAAAGATTGCAAAACCGAAGAAACCCGAAGACCTTACCTCAGCCGAAAAACTAAAGTTGATGATATTTGGAGTAAAAATGCCCAAGCCATCAAATAATATAAAACCCAATCAGAATTTCCAAACAATAATACTTCAAAGCAATAAGAAAATAGAGTGCTGGAGCATCAATAAACACTCATCCAAAGGCACTATTATTCTTTTTCATGGATATGGAGGAAAGAAATCTTCTCTGATGGATAAAGCAGATGTGTTTCTTGACCTAGGTTACAATGTTTTTATGGTTGATTTTATGGGTTCCGGAGGATCAGAAGGTTTACAAACAACTATAGGATATAAAGAAGCTGAAAATGTAAAAAGTGCCTATGATTACATAAAAGAAAATGGTGAGAAGAATATATTTCTTTTCGGAACATCAATGGGAGCTGCAGCAATTATGAAAGCTTTGGCAGACTATCCATTGAAGCCTAATGGAATTATTATAGAATGCCCCTTTGCAACAATGTATGAAGCCACAAGCGCCAGGTTTAAAGCTGTTGGAGCGCCTGTCTTTCCAATGGCGGGACTAGTTGTCTTTTGGGGAGGACTTACAAACGGATTCTGGGCATTTGATCATAATCCTGTTGAATATGCCAGGAAAATTAAATGTAATACACTCTTACTATATGGTGAACAAGACAAAAGAGTTAGCAGAAAAGAAATCGATGCTATATATTCCAACCTGGATTGCTCAAAAAAACTAAAAACTTATCCTTTAGCTGGCCATGTAAATTTCCTTATAAAATATAAAACCGAATGGATTAGAGACATTGGTACATTTCTCGAGCAAACTAACAACTCAAATTTTTCTAATCTTAAGTAAGATCCAGATTTACTCAAAGAAAATAATCTCCTATTAGTTTAATTATTGGTAAGGTAAAATTGCTAAAGCACCTGAAATGGGACATCATCAAATACTCCAAATCCCAAATAAACGTGCTTACTATTTTATTATTTTTCACATGTAAATTTCATTTAAAGCTAAACAAACTACTTTTCTAAACCATCATTTGCCTGTATCCACTTCCCTTCCAAATTTAAATAGTAAGTTCAAACATTTATGTGGACAATTTTTTAACTTAAAACAGAAAAAATTATATTCTCCCTACAAAGTAGGTAATCCGATATAACCATTCTGAAAATCAGTAAACAAAATTGAATTTTCAGGTTAATTATGAGTAATTTGATACTTTATTCTTTTTGCTGAAAAAAGAATAAATTACTAAAATTGTCGGTTTAAACAATTAAAACAATGGCACAGGATCAGGCTACAATTGACCAAAATCACAAAAAATTTATTCAACAGGTTGTTGAAACAGAACTGGTATGGGGACTTGAAACAGAAGATGGATTTGCGACCTCTTCTTCTATGGAATATGAAGATGCAGATGTTATTGCATTCTGGTCAGATGAAGCGTCTGCTGCTGCCTGCGCAGGTGAAGACTGGGCTGAATATACTCCTGCTTCTATCTCTTTAGGCGAATTTCTTGAAAACTGGTGCATAGGAATGCAAGAAGATGGTTTGCTTGCAGGTACCAATTGGGATACGGACCTTACCGGCACAGAACTTGAACCACTTGATTTAGCTCTTGAAATTCTGGATGCATTAAAAGCTAAAGGCAAAAAAATTCAACTACAAGGATTTGCATCTCAGGAAATATTTGCTGAGGAACTGAAAAAAGCCTGGGAAGAAACCGAGGGCGAATAGTTATTACTCAGAAATATCAAGTCACTTTTAAGATTGTTGACATTCTACATGTTTTTCGCCAAATTGAAAAACATGTAGAAGGGTCATCATTTGTAGATTTTTATATCTCTGTAATAATAATTATTTACAGAGCTTTTATCATCTTGCTCGATTCCCCTTATTGTAAAGGTTTCAACTTCATTACTCATTTTAGTTGCAAATGGATCAGAATCAAATCATTGATTTTATAGAGAAGAATTCTATTCAGAAAATAAAATTCGCTTTTACGGACATAGATGGCGTGCTACGCGGGAAAATTATCCATCATGATAAATTCCTTAAGGGCCTTAAGGAAAATATAGGCTTTTGCGATGTCGTGTTTGGCTGGGACAGCGGGGATGTTTGTTATGATAATGTACAGCTGACAGGATGGCATTCAGGGTACCCCGATGCTCCCTGCACTATAGACCTTTCTACTTTCAGAAAAATCCCTTGGGAAGATGACCTCCCTTTCTTTATTGCTGATTTTGGTTGCAAGCCTTTAGCTGCTTGTCCGAGAAGCTTATTAAAATCTTTAGAAAAGCAATGTATTGAAATGGGCTTTCATGCTGAATTTGCACAGGAATTTGAATGGTTCAATTTTAGAGAAACTCCACAAACACTGAAAGAGAAAGAGTTTACGAAACTTAATCCTCTCACTCCTGGAATGTTTGGATATTCCATTTTAAGACCCTCTTATGAAACTGCCTACTATCACAATCTCTTTGATTTACTTTTAAAATTTGATGTACCTCTAGAAGGGCTTCATACCGAGACCGGTCCCGGAGTCTATGAAGCTGCTCTTCTACGTGACAGCATTTTAAAAGCAGCAGACAAAGCTTCTTTATTCAAAACAAGTGTAAAAGAAATTGCATATAAAAATGGTATCATGGCTACATTCATGGCTAAATGGAATGAAGAATTACCAGGGTGTAGCGGGCATATCCACCAAAGCCTTTGGAGTCTTGACAAATCAGAAAACCTTTTTTTTGATCCTTCCAAAAAAAATAAAATGAGCAATCTGTTTGAACATTATCTGGCTGGTCAACTTTATTGTCTTCCATATATTCTGCCGATGTACGCTCCTACCATCAACAGCTATAAAAGACTTGTTGAAGGCGCCTGGGCACCTACAACCATTACTTGGGGAATTGACAATAGAACGACGGCTTTGCGTGTATTAAATAATTCAAAAGACCTGACAAGACTGGAAACCAGAGTTCCTGGATCTGATAGCAACCCTTATCTGGCAATGGCTGCAGCTCTTGCCTCCGGATTATACGGAATAAAACATAAACTTAAGCTTGAAATCTTGCCAACAGAGGGTAATGGATATAAAAATCTAGAAAACGGAAAACTACCTTCTAACCTTCTAGAGGCCAGTCAGGCAATGAAAAACAGTATTGTTGCGGCAGAACTGTTTGGTTCTCCATTTGTGGATCACTTTGTGAATACCAGAGAATGGGAATGGAAACAATTCTCTAAACACGTTACTGATTGGGAATTAAAAAGGTATTTTGAAATCATTTAATCAAATCCTTTAAACAGGAATTAATAACTCTGAAAATGAAAATCATAGATTACTCTTTAATTATAAAAGAAGCTTGGGAAAACTTTGATGCATCCAAGTCCATTGCTAAAATTGAAGACATCAGTGCAAAGGTTTCTACCAATCACGTTTTCAGAGTAACCTTTGACGATGAAGATATTATTATCGCCAAACTTTCTTATTTTGGAAAGTATGAACATTTCAAAGAAGACCACAGACTTATTCATGCTTTAACAAACAATCTGCTCTTTCCCTTTGAAAATGTACTGGCCAAATCGCTGGTAAAAAACAACAAAGTATACACTTACAGATATCAGGAAGGCCTAACGGATGCCTGGGTTGTATTTTATAATCCCATACGCGTTATGGAAAAACTTCCCCGACGATTGGAAGAGGGACATATAATCAAACTCGGAAGAGAGATTGCCAAATTTCATAAAGCCTGTGCTAAAGTTAAAAACGTACTCCCCAAATCATCGAAAACACTCGTATCGGATATCGAACATCTCCTTGAGATCCTTGATACTGAAGATGGCCAATATGAGCACAGAATGCATGTGGATTATCTTAGAAGTCAATGTGAGACTTTTCTACAGAATATTGAACTGTTGGACTATAAAACTTTTGAAAGCATTCCTGTATTTGTGGACTGGAACATTGGTAATTTTTCTGTTACAGATAAACTTGAACTATTCTCCCGTTGGGACTATGACTGGTTCAGAATGAGTTCAAGGGTATTAGACTTTTATTTCTTCAGCAGAGTAGTTTCAGATATCGGAGACAGAACAGTATTCAGTTACGTGGTTGGACCGTTGATGGAAGATAGATTTATACTTTTCTTAAAAGAGTATCATAAAGTATTTCCACTTACACGCAATGAAGTTCTGTTCATGAAAGAGGCCTATAGATTCTTTATTTTGAATTATGTAATAAAACATGGCAGGTATTTCTTTCATGAGATATATGCAACCAAACTTCAAAGGGAAGCTTATGAAAAATACCTTCCTTCAATAGAGGAAGAGTTCAATGCAGATAAGATCATAAAAGAGCTTCAATTATAGATACTATAACACAGATCTTTACTTTAAACTTTTACTTATTACTTAAAACTTATTACTCAAAATGTTGCAGTTACAAGATTTCAAATCTATCGTTACAAAATACAAGGTCATATTTTTTGATGCTTTTGGAGTTTTGAAAAATTACAAGGGTTTGATACCTGGTATAGAACACACATTTAATTATCTCCAAGAGCAAAATAAGGACTATTTTATACTTACCAATGATGCTTCCAGAAGTCCTGCACTGCTTGCTGAATCTTACCATAAATTAGGTCTTTATGCTATTACTCCGGACAGAATAATTTCTTCCGGAATGTTGGCTAAAGAATATCTTGACCTTAAAGTCAATCATGGAACAGTAGCCTATCTTGGAACAGAGGACTCTGCTCACTATATAGAAAGATCAGGACTTAAAACTTTACCAATAAGCCAGCTTGAATTAGATAACATTTCAGAAGTTAATGCTCTTGTATTGCTTGATGATGAAGGATTCGACTGGAACAAGGATTTGAATAAAGTAATAAACCTGCTTCGAAACAGGAATATTCCGGTGATAGTTGCCAACACTGATACAACCTATCCTGTCTCTCAATCACAGGTGGCCATTGCTATTGGTGGTGTTGCAGAATTAATTGAAAATGTTGTAGGAAAGAAATTCATAAGATTTGGTAAACCAGACTCACAGCTTTTCAATTTTGCATTTGAGCATGCTTGCAACAATTGTATTATAGATAAAAACGATATATTGATGGTTGGAGATACCCTGCATACTGATATCATGGGAGGGAACAAATTTGGCTTTGACACAGCATTAATACTCACCGGAATAACGCAGCCACACATGGCAGAACAATATATCAGAAGTACAGGCATTATTCCGACATATATTTGCGACTCTGCCGTTATCAGATAAAACCAGCTTTAATGATTAAAGGATTTTTTAGTATCTGCATTTTACTAATTTCACTTTTCCCTATAGAAAACAATCAATCGATTGCATTTTTTTAAAATGGTTAAACAGAGATTTATTAGGCGATTGCCATTGTGTCTTTTTTCCAAACTCTCTAAACGCCATTAGAACAGTAATTACAGCGACTAATAAGCTAAAATTAACACAGATAAAAAGAGTACTCTTAAATTCAGAATCAATACTTGCGTTGATAAAAATTGTATTATATATCAAAGACTGTACAAGCTGCAAAGAAACAAATAAAATAAGCTTTGATTTTTTAAACAATGTGATATAGGAAATTGACCAACCAAGGAATAGACCTATGCCAACAGCAATGGGTCTAAAATCAAACGTGTTATAAAATACCGTTTCCCAAATTACACTAATACCCCACATAGGAAAAATCAGTAAAACAACTCCAATATGAAGGATACATAAATTTAAGAAGGAGAACTCTCCACTTTTTTTAATTAGCTTGAATGCATATGAGATAAGAACTCCAGCAAGAATTAGTAAGAAAAATTCAGGAAAATAGTATTTCACTTTGCTATAAAACACAATAGAATTTATTTCTTCTAGCCTTCGATCTACGCGTCTGCTCAGACCATCATCATAACTCTTGGCGAGCTCATAGACTTCTTTTGCATCATCTAAGGACTCTGAAACTGCAGTAATTTCAGCAAGATCAAAACATAATTGCCCAATACATTGATCAGGAGCCTTTATAAATGAAATTCTTTCTTTAAGCTGAAATCGCAGAGCACTATGTATAGTATCTAAACCTTGCTTATTATTATTTGACCAATATTCATAAAATGTTTTTAAATCCGCGAACTCCTTAAGATTTATTATTCTTGAATAATCGGGAGTTTCTTTCAATTTCTCTTTTAATATAGCTATATGTATCCATTCAGATCCCCGATGAGATTTAGGATTAATGGCATATGCTTTTTGCAATAAATCAAGAGCTGTCCGATTTTCTCCCTGAAGTTCATAGGCTGTTCCTAAATTAGATAAAATGGAATATTCCGAAGGATAAAAATTAACTAAACTATCCAAAATTTTTATTGCCAAATTCCTATCTCCAATTTTCAATTCAATTACAGCCAGATCTGAATAATCTTTGAAATCGGCTTTTCCTTCTTTTATATAACCTTGAAGTTCCTTTTTCCTTGATTCTAAAAAATCCTTGTCAAATCCGTCCTTTAGATATGCTAGACTTCCTTCATAATTGCGTTCGTCTGTAACAATACCGGATAATTTCGTAACCACCCTGTATTCATTCAGGCAGCTCAAAGCATCTATATTGTAGGAAAATAAGGCAAACAAGATTAGTAAAAGCTTCTTCATTATATAATAATTCTATTGTAAACTTTGAATGACATAAAAAAATGCCTGATGTTTCCATCAGGCATCTCAGTATATTAAAAAGTAACCCTAAAAATTCAGATTAAGCAGCTTTCAGCTTCAGTTTTTTAATCAACTCCTGCATGGTTGCATTGAACTTTCTGTCCGTGTCCATTAAGTCGTTTACTGAAGTTAAAGCATGAATAACGGTACTGTGGTCTCTGTTTCCAAAATGGAAACCTATTGATTTCAAAGATAAGTTCGTGTATTCTTTTGCAAAATACATTGCAACTTGTCTTGCGATCACTATTTCTCTCTTTCTTGTTTTTGCTTTAAGAGAATCCACTGTCACGTTAAAGAATTCGGCAACAAATTTCTGGATATAATCTATACCCACTTCCGATTCTATATTTTGAACTATGCTCTGCAAAGTCTGCTTTGCAAGTTCAAGATCAATTTCTTTCTGAGTTAAAGAAGATTGTGCAATCAAAGATATTAATACACCTTCTAACTCTCTTACGTTGGTGTCTATGCTATAAGCAAGATACTCAACAACACTGTCAGAGATTTCAACACCTTCTGACTGCATCTTTTTGCGAATGATCGCAATTCTTGTTTCAAAATCAGGTTGCTGCAGATCTGCAGTCAAACCCCATTTGAATCTGGACAATAATCTTTCCTGTAATCCTTTCAAATCTTTTGGCGGGCAGTCGCTCGTCATTATGATTTGTTTACCTGATTGGTGCAGGTGATTAAAGATATGGAAGAATATCTCCTGAGTTTTTTCTTTGCCGGACAGGAATTGTACATCGTCTATGACCAGTACATCTACCTGAAGGTAAAAATTAGCAAACTCCTGGGTATTGTTGTTTTTAATGGCATCAAGAAATTGATTCGTAAATTTCTCTGATGATACATAAAGAACAAACTTGTCAGGACTGTTTTGCTTAATTCTGTTTCCTATTGCCTGTACAAGGTGGGTTTTACCTAAACCTACACCTCCGTAGATCATCAATGGGTTGAAAGATGTTACTCCCGGTTTGTTAGCAACTGCATACCCGGCCGAACGCGCAAGTCTGTTACAATCTCCTTCAATAAACGTGTCAAAAGTATAGTTTACATTTAACTGTGAGCTGAAAGAAAATTTATCCAGCCCTTTTAAATCAAATGGACTCTTAACAGTTTGAGGAGCGTTATAATTTACATTTTTTGCATTACCATTCGGTTTACTCTGAACCTGGTTCACAAAAGATTTAGATTGCTCTGATTCTTTTTCCATCATCAGAGAATACTCCAGCCTTCCGTCAGCGCCCAGTTCAGTATCAATCGCTCTTCTTAAAACCTGAACATAATGCTCTTCAAGCCATTCATAAAAAAACTGACTAGGAACCTGAATTGTCAAAACGTCATTCTGTAACATTATTGGGACTATAGGTTCGAACCAAGTTTTAAAACTCTGCTCGCCTACACTCTCTTTAATGATACGTAGACAGTTGTTCCACACTGCTTTACAGTCTTTTACAATTAGCATAATTAAAGGGTTTTTGAAAAAATCGTCCTCCTTGATTTTGGAGGGGAGACAAATTTGTAAAAAAAATAATTAACAAAAAAATGAAACGAGGGCTTGACTTTTTCATATCCTTCAGGGCTTGTAAATTACGAAAGAAGCCCTTGAATATTCTTAAAATAAACCAATACATTCTTCTAAATGTACAACATATAAAATGTTATTACATGTAAAATTAGGCGTAAAAAAAGAATCATTTTGTAATCTTTTTCCCCCTTAGTTGATTTTTTTAATAGCTTTAAAAAAAAGTGCCTGTGGAACGTTTATCATCTCTCAATAGACCATTTGAAAAAACAGATAAAAATCTGTGGATCAATAAAATAAAAGAAGAATTAAAGCTTCAGGATATAAATTCTTTAGCCTGGAATGCAGGGCAAAAAATAAATATCGAACCATTTTATACTAAAGCAGATTTAAGCCGTACAAAGGTGTCATTTTTTGACAAAAATTTTGGCAATTGGAAAGCAGTCTATAAAATAAATTTTTCAGACATCAATTCTTTAAAAAAAGAAATTGAAAAATCAAAAAAATTCAATGCAGATCATATAGAAATTCTAATTAGGGATAGTCAAAGTTTTAGTTTGACTCCAACCAAAGATTTATTACAAGACATTTCTTTCACCCTTGAAATTTCAGAGGGCGATAAAAATGAGATTTTGGAGAATATCCCATTAGCTGGCTTTTTAAAACTCTATTCCGATTCTTATTTAAAAGAAAAGGAGTATATCATTCTCATATTGTCTACCATTCTCTCTAAAAAAACTTCAACAGGTTTTATTTTAGGAATATCTGAACCAAATGAGGACCCAGGCACTGAATTGGCTTATTCGTTAGCTAAAGCTGTTGAATATTTTGATCTTCTTACCGAAAAAGGAATTTCAGAGGAAGTAATATTATCAAATATTCATTTTCACACATCAATAGGTGAAAATTTTATTATTGAAATTGCTAAAATGAGGGCTTTCAGATCACTTTGGAATAAGTTAAAAGCACTTCTTCTTCCGGAAAATTCAGTTTATACAACTTTTCATTCTGAACTGATCCCTTCTATGTCGGCTGTTAAAAATGAAAATGATGAAATGATTGCCAATACAGTTCAATTTATGGCTGCTATTCTTGGAAATTCAGATTTTATCAAAATAAATAACAAAACCTCAGCTCCGGATCCCCTTGCAGAGGACTTCTATCAAAGAATACGTTTAAATATTGCACATATTTTAAGAGAAGAATCTTTTATGAATAAAGTAATGGATCCTCTGGCCGGCTCTTACCTTATAGAAACAGTTACCTCAAAAATAAGCGAAATAGCCTGGGAGAAATTTAAAGCTATTGAAGAAGCAGGTGGTTATTCGGAAGCAAAACGTAAAAGTGCAGTCAATTAAAATTATGAAACCAGACTTTTCAAAAATACAATTCCATCAACTCCCTGATCCATCTTCTAAAGGAAATAGTGAAAAGGAAGTTTGGTTGACTTCAGAACAAATACCTGTAAAAAATCTCTTCACTCGTGATGATAGTGAAAGCTTTATCTATGATGATTTTCCTGCAGGAAGCCCTCCTTTCCTGAGAGGCCCTTATGCAAGCATGTATCTTGGTAAACCTTGGACTATCCGCCAGTATGCAGGCTTCTCCACAGCTGAAGAGTCAAATGCTTTCTATAGAAGAAACCTTGCAGGAGGCCAAAAAGGTTTATCCGTAGCATTTGATCTTCCGACACATAGAGGGTATGATTCCGATCATCCGAGAGTTACCGGAGATGTTGGGAAGGCTGGAGTAGCAGTTGATTCCGTTGAAGACATGAAAATACTCTTCGAAGGAATTCCCTTGGATCAGATGTCAGTTTCTATGACAATGAATGGAGCCGTCATTCCGGTTTTGGCATTTTATATAGTTGCTGCAGAAGAACAAGGTGTGTCTCCATCAAAGCTTAGCGGAACTATTCAAAATGATATATTAAAGGAGTTCATGGTAAGGAACACCTATATTTATCCTCCGCTGCCATCCATGAAAATCATAGGAGATATATTTGAATTTACTTCCCGTCATATGCCTAAGTTTAACTCCATCAGTATCAGCGGATATCATATGCAAGAAGCCGGAGCCACTGCAGATATTGAGCTTGCTTATACACTGGCAGATGGATTGGAATATGTTCGTACTGGCCTTAAAGCAGGTATAGACATTGATGACTTTGCTCCGAGGCTTTCATTCTTCTGGGGAATAGGAATGAATTTCTTTATGGAGATCGCAAAAATGCGCGCTGGCCGCTATCTCTGGGCTAAGATGCTGAAAGAATTTAACCCGAAAAATGAAAAGTCACTAGCATTAAGAACGCATTGTCAGACTTCCGGGTGGAGCCTGACAAGACAAGATCCTTTTAATAATATAACGAGAACCTGTATTGAAGCTATGGCTGCTGTGCTTGGTCATACACAATCCTTGCATACCAATGCTCTCGATGAAGCGCTTGCGCTGCCGACTGACTTTTCAGCTAAAATAGCGCGTGATACTCAGCTATATCTTCAAAAGCATACCGATCTTTGTAAATACATAGATCCATTCGGAGGCTCTTACTACCTGGAATATCTAACAAATGAACTTATAGTTAAAGCTGAAAAACTCATCAGTGAAATTGAGGCTCATGGAGGAATGGCCAAATCGATAGAGTCTGGAATTCCACAAAGCAGAATAGATCAGGCTGCAGCAAGAAAACAGGCACGTATTGATTCCGGTCAGGATATCATAGTTGGAGTTAATAAATTTGGTGTTGAAGAAGAAGGTAAACTTGAGCTTCTTGAAGTAGACAACTCTCAGGTAAGAGAAAAACAAATTGAACGCCTTGCCAGAATCAAAGCCCAGCGAAACGAAAAAGAGGTACTTCTTGCTTTGAATTCCATTACAAATTGTGCTCAAACAGGAAAAGGCAATCTTCTGGAACTGGCTATGGAAGCGGCAAGAAAAAGGGCCACTTTGGGAGAAATATCAATGGCAATGGAAAAAGTTTTTGGAAGGCATAAAGCAATGACTAGAACTACTTCAGGAATTTATGGAAGAGAATCTTCCGATAAAGGTAATATAGAAAAGGCACGCGCTCTTTCTGATCAATTTGCAGCATTGGATGGAAGAAGACCAAGGATTATAATTGGAAAACTTGGACAAGATGGTCACGACCGTGGAGCAAAAGTAATAGCAACAGCCTTTGCTGATCTCGGCTTTGACGTTGATCTTGCTCCTTTATTTCAGACTCCTGAAGAGCTTGCACGCATGGGAGCTGAAAGCGATGTACATATAATAGGTGTGTCAAGTCTTGCAGGCGGACATAAAACACTCATTCCCGAATTAATCGAAGCACTGAAAAAAATAGGAAGAGAAGATATAATGGTTGTTGCGGGAGGAATCATTCCTCCAAAGGATTATGATTTTCTTTATGAGAAAGGAGTATCCGGAATCTTTGGACCAGGGACTGTTATTGCGATTGCAGCGCAGGATATACTTAAAAAATTAATTAAGAATGTAGAATGATTAAAGGTTAATATATTTTCCCTGAATAATATTCAGGGAAAATATATGTTAAAGAACTTTTGCTTATTTCACAAGCTCCAGAGTTCCAAACAACCCAGCATCAATCCAGCCTCTGTTTTTATCTTCTCCTGGTATTTCCATTGATCCAACAAAATTCTCTCTTCCACCTGTTGTATCGTTGTCATTATAAGAAACCGCAAATCCTAATTTCTTTCCCTCTGTAAGTTTTACAGGTGGGTTGTCTTCTCCATCTTTGTAGGTATCTTTAAATACTTTCATTCCGACTTCCCAAGTATAAACGTTTCCATTCTTAGTTCTCTTGGTTTCCACATCCTTATTATATAAATGTGGCTTCTGATCCGGACCAATATCGACTGCATCATAATCCAGTGTAATATGGTATGCAAAAGCATTATGATTAAACTGATGGTTTCCTCCGGATTTGTCTTCATCAATAAATAACTCAAGACAATCATCTTCCCACCAATCATTAAATGGATCTGGTCTTTGATCATTAAGAATATCGTCTGTTATTTCAACCAGGTAATATATTTTATCTTCATTCCAAAGAATTTTATATCTGCCTGAAAAATCTTCCGGAGTGTAATCTTCTCCAAGCCATTTATATTTTAAAGGAGCCCAAGTTGCTTTATCCCAGCTTTTTTCATCTCCTTTACCATCTATTACAATTTCTTCTGAAGCTTTATGGGCATTGTAATTCCCATCACCTATCCTGTCAGCAGTGTCTGAACCATTCTTTTCTTCTGAAGTAGCATTTGATTCAGGCTTTGTGCAAGAGAATAAAAACACCAGCATCTGAACCCAACAAAATAATTTTAGTTTTTGCATGAATAAAATAAGATTATAGAGTATTTAATTTAATTTGATATTATCTAAATAAACAGCTTGTAAATTAATAGACTTGAATCGGTTTTCAAATCAAAAATTAAAAACAAATATTAATAGAGACTTTCAATTTAAAAATGAAAGACAAGATATTGTTTTTTTGAAAAGATGAACCGCTGTAAATGAATATTAAAAACATTACCTATACTACTCCCATGACAAAATTGGGAATCAATTAGGGCAGATAATTTTAAAAAATAGTTTTGAGATTCCTCTCAAAAAGGATTAAAAAATCCTGATTTACCTTTATAAATTTTAAATCAGATTTTTTCAACTATTATTTTTTGTATTCAAATTCAATTTTTGGACGCAACTGAGGATGTATTCCTTCTCTTGAATAGAATGCATATCGTTCATATGGAGCATAACTTGACAAAGAAATTTCAAATCCATTATTTCCCAAGTTAATCTGATCCTTAACTATTTCAGTTACATCAAAAGTATAGGATTGAGAATTTGATGCCGGAGCTAAACTTGACACCATATTTGCATTTACTGAAGTCGGTTTATTGCCATGAGCAATGGTCGATTCTGACCATGACTCGTTTACCCTTTTAATTTGGATTTTAATACTTTTGTTAGAGACATAATGTCCATATTGAGGAGCAGGACTTCCATCCCAGAAGCTAGTTGTGTCAGCAAATAAGGTTAACTTTGCCTTGCTTACTTTGGCATTTCTTAAACTCGAATAATCAAATTTAAGAAATCCTGTAACTCTCACGTTAGCTTGATTATAAGTCCATGCTTGAATATAAAGCTTGGGAGTATATCCTAAATTTAAATCAGGATAGTAGGAGATTACCATAGCATCCTCCATAAGGTCAGCTGATTGAATAAATGCTGGAGGAGTTGGTGCTGGATCACAAGCTATTTTTGCACAACCAAACAATAAAGTAATTGTAACCAATGCAAAAGGAAATATTTTTGACATAAATATTAATTTGTATTGTTTAAGTGTTTATTGGTGAAACATTCTATGAAAAAAATCACATTGAGGACACACTTGAATCGGTTTTCAAATCCAAAATTAAAACAAATATTACTTAAGTTTCATATTAGACAAGACGAAAAGAGTTGATTGTTTAAATAAAATCCTGATTTGTGTGTGTGTGTGTATGTGTGTTTAAAAACTCAAATCAGGATTTTATCTAACCATTATTTTTGGAATTCAAATTCAATTCTTGGACGCAAATGAGGATATATACCTTCTCTAGAATAGAATGCATATCGTTCATATGGAGTATAATTTGACAAGGAAATTTCAAATCCATTATTTCCCAGGTTAATTTGATCCTTAACTATTTCAGTTACATCAAAAGTATAAGATTGAGAATTTGATGTTGGAGCTAAACTTGACACCATATTATCAGTTTCTGAAGCGGGCTTGTTGTTATAAACAATCGAAGATTCTGACCATGATTCGCTTACTCTTCTAATCTGAATTAGATTACTTTTATTCATAACAAAATGTCCATATTGAGGAGCAGGACTTCCATCCCAAAAGCTAGTTGTGTCTGCAAATAAGGTTAACTTTGCACTGCTTATTTTTGCATTTTTTAAACTTGAATAATTAAATTTAAGGAATCCTGATATTTTCACACCTGTTTTACTATAACTCCAGGAAGAAGTATATAATTTGGTACTTGTACCATAATTTTCAGTTGGGGAATACGAGGAAACCATCGCATCCTCCATAAGATCAGATGATTGAATAACGGAAGGAGGTTTTGGATCTTCATTTTTTTTAGAGCATCCTGATAATAATATAATTGCAACCAAGGCAAACGTAAAAATTTTTGTCATAGAAATTTAACTGTTTTATTTTTTTATTAATGAATCATTGTACGAAAAGAATTCACCCAGATATTAAAAAGATCTTTAAAATAAAAGAGTATTTAAAAACGTGGAGATTATCAGAAAAAGATGACCCAATGTATTTAAAATTAAACTTTTGAAAAGTCTAGTTATAGGCCTTTCAAAAGCTATTTATAATAATTACTTTTTGCTGTAGAATGCCTGAATAAACTCATCACTGATGGCTGTGCATGAAAAACCCCCATCATGAAATAGGTTCTGCATTGTAACTTTCTTAGTAAGATCTGAGAAAAGCGTAATTACATAATCCGCACATTCTTCAGCAGAAGCGTTACCCAGAGGAGATAATTTTTCCGCAAAATCTACGAATACGTCAAAACCAGAAATTCCTTTACCGGCAGTTGTCATGGTAGGTGATTGAGAAACTGTATTTACCCTGATTTTTTTAGGACCTAATCTTAAACCGTAACTTCTTGCGATAGATTCCAAGGCAGCTTTTGCTTCGGCCATATCATTGTATCCTGGAACCGCCTTCTGTGCAGCAATATAGCTAAGTGCCACAATTGATGCCCCCTCATTTAAAGCATCTTTTTTCTCAGCAATCTGCATAATCTTATGAAACGAAAGAGCTGAAATATCAATAGTCTTCAGAAACCACTCATAGTTTAGATCTCCATAATCCTTTCCTTTACGGACGTTTGGGCTCATACCAATAGAGTGAAGGATGAAATCAACTTTACCTCCTAAAGCTTCAAGAGATTTAGTAAACAGGTTTTCTAGATCTTCCAGAGATGTAGCATCTGCCGGAATGACCACCGCGCCGCATTGCTCAGCCAGTTTATTGATCTCTCCCATTCGCATAGCGATGGGCGCATTGGTCAAAGTGAATGAAGCACCTTCTTCATGTGCCTTTTCAGCAACTTTCCATGCTATGGAATTACTATCGAGTGCTCCGAATATGATTCCCTTTTTACCTTTTAAGAGATTGTAAGCCATTTTTTCTTTGTTTTATTAAAAATCAACTCTCAAAAATATTATTCTCTAGGATTCATTCAAAAATTCCAGAATAAAATATCTTATACTCCAATCCTTATTCGTTGATTTCCAATAACTCTTTTGCATTTTTTATTGCAGTTTCAGATGGCTTCTCCCCTCCTATCATTTGGGCAATTTCCTTTACACGGTCCTCTTTAGTCAATTCTTTTATTCTACTTACAGATCTTTTACTTGAATGATCTTTATATACAAAGTAATGTGCAGAACCTTGTGCAGCAATTTGGGGCAAATGGGTAATGGCTAACACCTGGTGGTTTTTAGACATTTGTTTCATCATTTTTCCAACTTTAAATGCTACCTCTCCGGAAATACCGGTATCAATTTCGTCAAATACGATAGTCGGCAAAGAAGATTTATCAGCAAGCATATATTTAATACACAGCATGAGTCTCGAAAACTCTCCTCCTGATGCAGCATTTTTAAGTTCTTCAGGTGAGATACCTTTATTCGCGCTGAAGAGGAAATTGATTTTATCAATTCCTAAAGGACCAAGTTCAGTAGGTTCCGAATGAATATGCATAGTAGCATTCGGCATTCCCACTTCTTTTAGTAATGATTCCAGTTCTTTCTTAATTCCTGGTATTACCTTAGTTCTCTGATTGCTCAATTTAACTGCTTTTTCGCGCAAACTCTTTTCCAGTTTTACCAATCCGGTTTTTAATATTTCGATCTTCTCAAAAAGATCCGAATTGGCCCCTGCTTTGTTTTCAAGGTCTTCCTGAATTGCTATAAGTTCCTCAATAGTATTGACATGGTGCTTTTTTTCAAGTTTATAAATTAAACTGAGGCGTTCTCTTTTCTCTTCAATTTTTCCAGGAGAATAATCTATCTGTTGTTCTGCCTCTTCGAGCTCTCCATTGATATCTTTTAACTCGATTACTATGCTTTGAAAACGTTCGCGCAATTTTTCGTAGGATGGAGAATATTTAACAATTCCATCAAATAATTTATTAACAGACTGTAACACAGCTATACTTGCCTGATCAGATTCCGAAAGAATACTCACCATTTGATTTAACTTACTTTTGATTTCTTCTGAATTTTCAAGCAGCTTAAGGTCTTCTTCCAGTTTTTCCTGCTCCCCGCTTTGTAAATCAGCGTCCTCCAATTCACTCAAAAGAAAAGTATTAAAATCCTGTTGCTTTGAAGATTCTTCTGCTTGTCTAGTAACTTCAACAAGTTCTGCTTCTTTATCTTTAAATTCTTTATAAAGCTTTTTATACTCTCCCAACAAAATTTTATTTCCTGCAAAAGCATCAACAATTCCAATCTGAAATGAAGATGCGCCAAGCATGAGGGTTTCGTGCTGGCTATGCACATCCATGAGTCTTTGTCCCAACTTTTTGAGAAAATCAAGATTTACAGGAGTATCATTGACGAATGCTCTGGATTTACCGCTTGGGGCTATTTCACGCCTTACAAGACACTGTGTCTCATAATCAAGATCCTCCCCTTCAAAAAGATCTTCTATATCATACCCTGAAATATCAAAAGCACCTTCAATGATACATTTTTCTTCTTCATTGAAAAGTACTTTTACATCTGCCCTGTTACCAAGCAACAAACCAAGAGCGCCTAGCATGATAGATTTTCCAGCTCCTGTTTCACCTGTTACAATATTTAGCTCGGATGATGGTTGCAGTTCCAGCTCGCTGATCAGGACATAGTTCCTGATTAAAAGATTTTTAAGCATAATTAAAAGGAGGCTGTATAATCGTAAATTATTTCACGAATGTTCTTAAGATCAATGGGGTGAAGGTCCAATCTGGAATCTTTGAGTAAAAGCTTTTGATCATCTGCCGAGACAAGACTTCCAAAAAGAGTAGTCTGGTCGCGCATGACGATATTAATTTCTTTTGAAACAATAGTTGATATCTTGGAAGGAATGTCCTTAGCAGGTATTCGGATAAGCCTTTTTCCCATTTTTATTAAATTATATGCTAATTTAATAAAAATAGATAGAGTGAAGAATGATCAGAGCTTAAGAAGCCTATTATATTTATCCGCATTTAATGGATCCATCTGTCTCAGAGTACTGACGACCTGCTGACGCATTTCCGGAGTCGCCTGAGAATAAATATTTATTATTTCCTCCACTTTGGCATTAAAAAAATTCTTAATCACAACTGAAGTCGGATTGATATTATAAACCGTTTTTATTTTGTCAAAAACTGTGATGATATCTTTTCTACTTTGATCTGCATTTATCAAAAATTTATCCATTGCCTGACGATGATAAATGTATAATCCTTCTCTGAATGGAGCAAATTGTGTATTGGTAAGGTTTTGAATTAACGAAAATCTCCCATTTGTCTCCAGCTGATCCCACCCAATACCTTGAGATGATTGTGCTATATTTGCAATATCTCTGGCCTTTTCATAATATTTAGTTCCCCCCATTTTACCAAAAGTATCGTAATCAAGTGCCAGAATCAAGTACGCATAATAGGACAACATTGCAGTAAGATTACCATTAAAAGTATTTTCTGTATAATAGATTGCACTTCCCTCTACATATTCAAAATTAAACTTTCTGTCAAGAAACTTAAGAATAGTAGTTTCCTTATTGGTATTATAAAGAGGCCTTGTTGAAGTAATCATGGCTGTAGCCTGATATGAACTCTGACCGGAGACACTTGTAAGTGTAATAATGATATTACAGTTAACCCTCTCTTCCGGTTTATACTCGTCAGTTGTCCACTTTCTGTTATTCATAAATTCCAGCATCGCAGCTTTCAACTGATTCATTACATCCTTTTTATCACTATTTTCTATACTTTCAGCATCAATAGTAACGGTACAATTCAACTCCCCCTGCTGGGAAAAAGCAGTAAAATTTGTTAGTATAAAAATCAAAGCTATAAAATACTTTCTCATATTTTTAAGATGGAGCGAAACAGCCAAAAAACTATCAACAAATTGAAATTCAAATATATAAAACTGATAAAATTATTTCTTTTTAAGATCCAAATGCTTTAAGAGTTCATTAATAATATCAGACGCAACTTCTTTCTTACTTTTTAACTCAAAAGTCTGCACCATATTGTATCTGTCAATAAATGTTACCTTGTTAGTATCAAATCCAAAACCTGCCCCATTATCTCTAAGAGAATTAAGCACAATAAAATCTAGGTTTTTATTTGCCAGCTTGGCTGATGCATTTTCAACTTCATTTTCAGTTTCTAAGGCAAATCCAACCAATATTTGTTCAGGTTTTTTATTTGCCCCCACAGCAGCTGCAATATCTTTGGTTTTTATCAGATCTATATTAAGTTCTCCTTCTTTCTTTTTGATTTTCTGCTTTGCAACTTCTTTTGGGGTATAATCTGCAACTGCTGCTGAAAGTATAATAGCATCTGCTTTTCCAGCATTTGTCATCACCTCATTATACATTTCCTCTGCCTTTTGCACTTTGATTAATTTAACTGAATCGGAAGGAGATTTTAATTCAGTAGGGCCTGATACCAGAGTGACGGTAGCTCCCAGGTGATCAAGCTGACGAGCAATTTCATAGCCCATTTTTCCAGTTGAATGATTACCAATAAACCTTACAGGATCAAGAGGTTCATAAGTCGGTCCGGCTGTAACCAATATTTTTTTGCCTGCGAGTCTTGCATTGGACTGAAAATATTGTTTTATAAATTCTGTAATATGTTCAGGTTCGGCTAAACGTCCCTCTCCTTCAAGACCACTTGCTAAAAAGCCAAATTCAGCATCTATAATGATATTGCCGTATGATTTCAGTTTTTCAATATTAGCTTTAGTTGCTGGGTGCCTGTACATGTCCAGATCCATTGCTGGGGCAAACATTACAGGACATTTAGCACTAAGATAAATTGCAGTCAAAAGATTGTCACATGCACCATGAGCCAGTTTAAAAATTGTATTAGCTGTAGCTGGTGCTATTAGAATCAGATCTGCCCATAAAGCAAGATCAACGTGATTATTCCACTCTCCTGCATCATTCCTGATTAAAGAATCATAAACAGGTTTTCCCGTAAGTGTTGAAAATGTAAGAGGTCCAATAAAGGAAGAAGCAGAAGGTGTCAGTACTACCTGAACCTCTGCTCCTTCTTTTATCAATAGTCTTGTTAATATTGCTGATTTATATGCTGCAATGCTTCCACAAACACCAAGTATAACTTTTTTCCCGTGAAGCATCATTCATATAAATTATTTTTCTTCGTTAGGCTTTCTGAAATGAATTTTCCCTTCGAAAAATTCTTCAACAGCCATATTTGTTGGTTTTGGCATTCTTTCGTAGAACTTGGAAATCTCTATCTGCTCTCTGTTTTCAAAGATTTCTTCAAGGTTATCAACTGTAGAAGCAAAATCAGCCAGTTTGTTATTCAATTCTTCTTTTACTTTTGAAGAAATTTGTCTTGATCTTTTTGCCACAACAACAAGGGATTCATAAATATTTCCTGTTGGTGCAGATAACTTTTCAAGATCTCTCGTCACTATTGACGAAGGAATTGTAGTAACTTTTGCTTTATTATTCATTAGCTTTGAAAATTCTTTAAACGTTCAGTAATCCGATCATATAACTCTTCAGCATCTTTTTTGAACTTACTATCGGGATATTTGTCAATAAACCCGTAATAATACTCAAGTGCTGTATTATATCTTTCTTTTTGCAATCTTAATACACTATTTTTTGCCAGATAATATTGGGCTTGAAACTGGATAAACGTAGCTTCTTCCGAGAACTTTCCAGATGGATACCTGTCCAGAAATGTTCCAAGACTTACGACAGCAGACTTATAAATACCAATTTTATAATATAGTCTTGCATTTTCAAATGCTTTATACTCCGTTTTGGCATTCAATTCATCTGTCATTCTGTTTATCTCCTCCATATGACTGCTTTGAGGATATCTCACTCCAAACATTTGAATTGCCTGTAATGCCTCATCTGTATTTCCCTGATCAAGCTTATGGCTGGGGCTATCCATATACAGGGACTTCACATGCATATACATGCTTTGTTCTGCATATTCACTTCTTGGATAGGTTTCATACAAATCCTTGAAGTAATAGCTGCTCATGATATATTGCTTATCATTAAAATAGGTATTGGCAAATATAAATTGTGCCTTTTCAGCTTCAGGCCTTCCTTTTAACAAAGGCATTATTTCTTCCAAAAGGACATTAGCTTTGTAATTATCCTTTTTCTCATAATATTTCATCGCAGCCTCAAGCTTTTTGTTGACGTCTGAACTTTTCTGAACTCTCTGAAATTCACCGCATGAAGACAGTAAAATCAGAAATCCCAACAAAAGACTTTTAGCAAAACCTAACTTCATAAGACCGTAAAAGTAAACAAAATATGCTTTTTCTTCTAATTATTTTACTTCAAATTAATTTTCCAGACAGTTCAATGCTGTAAATATTGGAATTCTAAATACTGGGGATATAACGAATCCTTTCAACTAATTAACATATCGCACTCCTAAAACATCCTTTTTGGTCGGTCTTTCTTTACCCCTCCAAACAAACCCTTTAAGCCTGGTTTCAGGTTCTAAAATTTCATGAGGAGGAATAAATTTAGCATCGGGACTTTTAATAAAAGAGATGGTATTTACTTTAGCTTCTTTAAATCTGACGATCAGATCACTGCAAACTACTTTATTCATTCCTATTAGCACGGAGTCTCCTTCCAAAGCAAAATACAAGCTTTCTCCATTCCCATTTACATCAACTTTTTGAATTTTGTTTTCCATAAAGTGGGCTACCATTTTCTTACCTTTTACCTGATTATAATTTTCAAGGCTATCAATGGACGCCATAAATGCATTTACCCTCATATTCATCTTTGAAACTTTATTATTAACAAGGAGAATATTTATAGAATCTGCTACTATCTGATTTTTTTCACTCCACAAAACCGGATCACCAAAAAAATAGATCGTAGAATCTGCAAAATCATATACCAGCGAATCGCATATTCCCTGAAGATCGTAGCGGAATATTTTGGTATTTTTATATGCAATCAGTTTCTTAATTTTTTTCTCAGGATAATCCAGAGATATTAAAGTATCCGCTGAAAGAAACAGGGTATCACCTCCTGAATAATTTTTCATAACAGGGTTTCCAAAAACTTTAGAGGTTCCTCTCTTACTCCAGTAATTTGCCCTTTCACCAAGTATGAGTACGCTGTCTTTCGGACTTCTTAAAATTACATTACCTCTGGCAATTCCATTCCCTTGTCTTTCATCATAATCCAGATTATCTGCCTCTATGTCAAAATTACCGGACTGTACATGAGATCGTTCCTTAGTAGCAGTCACTTTGCTCATGATATTATATTCACCTTCTGTTGTAACAACAACACCGTCAGGTGAAATGATTTTAGTGGGACCTTTAAAATAAGCTATATTGGTATAGGAGTTATAATCAAGACTATCAGTAGTAAGGACGAAATTCTGTGATGGGTTTACGACTCTTACATCCTTCCTAAAATTGAACACCTTTTCTCCTAAATTATAATAGCCTTCTCGGCTTGTAAGAGTACTTTTCTCATCTTTAATAGTTCCACCGTTTGGATAAAAAGCTCTTTTTGCTAAAAGATCATAGTGAAGAATATCAGTAAAAAGTGTCATTGTTTTATCTTTCAGCACTACATTCCTTTTGGCAATAGTCTTTTTGGTATTTCCTTCATAAAGAAGATTTCGGCAGGTAAGATTGACTGTGTCTCCCTGATTCATTCGGACATTTCCGAAAGCCTCAATAGAATTATTTTTGGGATTCTGGTAAGCAGAATCGCAGTAGAGATATGTTCCTTGCTGTTTAAAAATCACATCTCCTTTTAATCTCCTTATGTTAACCCCATTAACAACAATACCTTCCAGCTCTTTTGCCTGGACAAGGTCTATTTTTCCCTGCGCATTTGCCAGATCGGAAATAAAAACCAGCAGAAAAAACAGATATAAGCAATATCTCATTTGTATATTTATCTCAACAAAATTAATCAAAAAAGCAATTTTTCTCATATGTTACAAAGATTCCGCCATTTTATCTCAGCAAATCAGCTCATCACCAAATCATCAAATATTTTGGCTGCTGTAAGCGGAGGTAAAGACAGTGTGACCATGTGTGAACTTTTTCATTTGGCCGGAATAAAATTTGGAATTGCACACTGCAACTTTCAGCTAAGAGGAATTGACTCTGAGCTGGATGAAGAGTTTGTCAGAAAACTTGCAACACACTATAAGGTTCCGTTTTTCTCCCGACGATTTGAAACGGAAACATTTGCCAAAGATAACAGAATTAGCATTCAAATGGCTGCAAGAGACTTGAGATATACATGGTTCAGAAAAATCGCCTATGAAAATGGTTATGAATCTATTGCTACTGCACATCATTTAAATGATGTTTTTGAAACAATACTACTGAACCTTACTAGAGGAACTGGCTATGCTGGATTGCAAGGAATTCAACCTCGCAATGGAGAGATAATCAGACCCCTCATTTTTTGTGAGAGAGAAGAAATTGACCGATTTGTTCAGGAAAATAATCTTCAATGGAGAGAAGATATTTCAAATGCTTCTACAAAATATTACAGAAATCTAATCAGACATAAAGTAATACCTGTTCTAAAAGAAATTAATCCTCGCTTGGAACAGACATCATTTGAAAGCACCGAGAAAATCCGTGCTGTTGCAAACTTCTTCAAATCTAAAGTTAATGAAACTAAATCCAAGGCTCTTTCCTACAGCGGCTCTGATATCAGAATTGACCTGAACGTTATTCTCTCGGAACCAGAACCAGCAATTGTTTTAAGTGAACTACTTTCCGAATTTGGTTTTACCTATAAAGATTCAGTGAATATTTTAAATACAAGGACTATCGGGAGCATATTTTATTCTAAATCTTATATTTTAAATGTAGATCGCCAATCATTGTTAATCAAGCACCTGGATTATGCAAGTTCGGCAGAGGAATTTAAAATAAGCGAATACCTGGATAATTTTACTTTCAGGAATTATTCATTTTCACTGAACAAAATTAGTAATGAAGAGTTTGGAGTCCATTCAGATAATTTTACAGCTTACCTGGATTGGGCTGCTCTAAAATTCCCACTTATAATTAGAAATTGGTTGCCCGGAGACAGATTTATTCCTCTGGGAATGAAAAACTTTAAAAAAGTGAGTGATTTTTTGATTGACAAGAAAATTCCTTTGTTATTAAAGAAGAATACTTTAGTAATAATCAGTGATGAAAAAATTGTCTGGATTGTAGGAATGAGAATTGACGATAGGTTCAAAATAACAACAAACTCTAAGAACGCTTTAAAAGTTGTCGTTAATCCTCTTTCCTGAGGTCAATTTTGGCAAAAAACATTTTAATTTTGACATACTTTGGATAAATTTACACGCCTAGTTTATAATCATTAACTAAAAAATCATATTTTACTATGAAAGTAACAGTAGTAGGAGCAGGTAACGTTGGAGCAACCTGTGCCGATGTTTTAGCATATCGTGAGATTGCAAATGAAATCGTTCTTCTTGATATCAAAGAAGGTTTTGCAGAAGGTAAAGCGCTTGATATTTGGCAGAAAGCGCCGATCAATGTTTACGATTCGAAAACAGTAGGTGTAACTAACGACTACTCCAGAACTGCTGGTTCGGAAGTAGTAGTAATTACTTCAGGTCTTCCAAGAAAACCAGGGATGACAAGAGATGATCTTATCTCTACAAATGCTTCCATTGTTCAGTCAGTTACTGAAAATGTGGTAAAATACTCTCCTAATGCAATAATCATTGTTGTTTCCAATCCTTTGGACGTTATGACGTATTGTGCTCACCTTGCTTCAAAACTTCCAAGAAACAAAGTGATCGGTATGGCTGGTATTCTTGATACTGCTAGATACAGAGCTTTCCTTGCTGACGAGATCGGATGTTCTCCAAAAGAAATTCAGGGAATGTTGCTTGGTGGTCATGGCGATACAATGGTTCCGCTTCCGAGATATACTACTGTAGGTGGTATTCCTGTTACTGAACTTGTTGCTAAAGACAAACTTGATGCTATCATCGAAAGAACTAAAAACGGTGGTGGTGAGCTTGTGAAACTGATGGGTACTTCTGCATGGTACGCACCAGGTTCTGCAGCTGCCCAAATGGTTGAGGCTATTGTAAAAGATCAGAAGAGAATCCTTCCTGTATGTATTAAACTTGAAGGTGAATATGGCATTAATGACTGCTACCTTGGTGTTCCGGCGGTTTTAGGTAAAAACGGAATCGAGAAAGTAATCGAGCTTAAATTAAACAGCGAAGAAATGGAATTACTTCAGACTTCCAGAAAACACGTAAAAGAAGTAATGAACGTTTTGGATAACATGGCTGCAAAAGCATAATATTTCTTTCATAAAAGAAAAATAAAAAACCCGGCAAAACCGGGTTTTTTTTATTTTGTAAGAATATAAATTGTTCGTTCTTTTAATGTTGTCGTTTTGTAATGAATTTCTTCCGCGGTGCTGAAACCAGCTTCTTTCCCTATTTTTTCAATTTCGGAGAATGAAGGAATGTAACAGTCCAAAGTACCATATTCATTAGAAATATGAAGCCTTTGTTTATCCAAATGCTGAGCAAAAGTCTGAAAACCTATTTTAGGTACATCAATTACCAACTTTCCGCCTTTATTAAGAAAACCTTCTATCTTCTGTATGCAACTCTTTTGTTCTTCTAAAGAAAAGTCTATGATACCAGACCACATCCACAAAGCTACATCAACCTTTCCTTCCATTGAATAGGTTTTAATGTCACCAAATACAACTTCAACATTTTTGTATGTTTCAGTTAGGTAGTCAAATAGAACCGGACTTTTTTCAAGAGCAATAATTTGGCCCTGAAATTTATTTTTCATCAGAAAATCGATACATCTGCCATATCCTGCACCAATTTCAAGGATCGCTTTTGCATTTTCAAGATTTGAATTTACCATCAAAAGATCTGGATAATCTGCAAATCCTCCTTTTACTGCAAGTTCTTTAAGGGTATTTACTCCCAACCTATTGTAATAATTGATATTTCTATCATTCATTATTTCTTCTGACAAAAAAGACATATTGTTGCTAACCATTGTGATCTAAAACGGTTTATTAAAAAAATAGGATACTTTGAGGGACTATTATTTTAATAAAAACCTGATAATTATGAGAGGCGTACTTTTTCTTATAGTTTCTTTTTTATCCTCTCTTATAACACCCCAATTGTACGCAAAAACGGATTATAAGTTTTCTGCACCCAATTATATAATAGGAGATGAATTTGCTGAAATTCAAATTGTCCGGTTAAACAATAAAGGAACGCCTGATTCTACCTATAATGGAAAAACTGGCTTCTATATCAATCAAGATCTTAAAGTATTGGAATTTATCCAAGGTAAAGCTTTATATACCACGACTTTATTAAAATCCAGTGAAATTACCTTTAAACCTCAGAATCAAACAACTCTTTATAATATTAAGATCAGACATTTGCCCGATTGGCTTAGTATTATCCCTCCCTTATTGGCTATTGCCTTATCACTAATTTTTCACGAGGTTATTACATCTTTATTTCTCAGTGTATTTGTTGGTGTTTTATTACTAATAGGTTTTGAATTTTCAAATGTTATTCCTGCTTTTTTAAGAGTAATAGACTCTTACATTTTGGAGGTTTTACGAGACAGTAAACACCTTTCACTCATTTCCTTTGCTTTTATGGTTGGAGGGATGATTGCTCTCATTGCCAAAAATGGCGGTCTTACTGGTCTAGTAAATAAAATTTCGGCAATTGCTCACTCTTCAAGAAGTGCGCAATTAACTACCTTGTTTTTAAGCTTATCCATTTTTTTCGACAACTATGTCAACATTCTAATTGTGGGAAATACAATGAGGCCAATTACAGACAAATACAAAGTATCAAGAGAAAAGCTGGCGTTTATAGTAAGTACAACTGCTGCTTCAGCTGCATCCCTAGGATTCTTTACAACTTGGACTGGAGCTGAAATGGTGTATGTCCATGATGCAACCTCATACCTCAGACTGGGAAACTCTGCATTTTCCATCTTTTTTAAATCATTGCAATATGCCTATTATCCAATCTTTATGCTGATTCTCACTTTTGCTTTAATAGTTTCTCGGAAAGATTTCAATAAAATGGCAGATGCTGAAGTAAATGCTCGAAGCGCCGGTATTAAGAATGAACAAAATGATAAATCAATTGAAAAAAATATAGAACGAGATATTGTTGAAATTTTACATCCTGAATCCCAAAATGGAGGCAAGTGGATCAATGCAGCATTTCCCTTAATAGTACTTTTCATTACAGCAATTGCAGGCTTAATTGTGACAGGGACGGAAAACCTATATCAAAAAATGCTGGGAAAAGGTATTCCAATAACCAGTCAAAATCTATCATCTGTTTGGAAATTTCTGTATGACTTTGATAATAAGAATATCAGCTTTTTTCAAAAACTTGGGGAATTATTTGGTAACGGAGACTTTTATATCGCACTGCTTTGGTCTTCATTTTCAAGTCTTTTGACTGCATTTCTGTTAACTTTATTACATAAAAATTTAACCTTAAAAAGAACCACTGAAATCATGATTCACGGTTTCCGAGTGATGTTATCAGCTATAATTATTCTGATTTTTTCATGGTCACTTGCAGAAATCACAGAAGACCTCCATGCAACTGAATATCTTTCCTCCGTGATTACAGGTTATATTAAACCCAGTCTTCTTCCAATTGTAAGTTTTCTACTTGCTGCAACTTTTGCATTTTCTACTGGTTCAGTTTGGGGTGCTATGGCAATCTTATACCCATTGCTGGTACCCGTAAGCTGGATGATCTCTGCATCTTCAGGACTCTCAATTTCTGATACAGAAAGTATTACTTATAATGTTATTGCAACAATTTTAAGCGGATCTGTATTTGGTATTCATTGTTCACCTGTTTCAGACTCTACCATCATGAGTTCCATAGCATCGGACTGCAACCATATTCAGCATATTAAGACTCAATTACCATATGCCGCAACAATAGCTTTAATTAGTGTCCTGGTCTTTTTTTTCAGTTTGATAAATTTCCACTGGATATTTAATCTGGGACTTGGTACCATCCTTATTATATTAATTGTAAAATTTTCAGGTAAAAGAGTAGAATAAATTACTATCTTTAGTAAAGCTGGATTTATTTGTATGAAAAAGATATTAATCTATATACTTCCCTGGTTTTTAACCATTTTATTTGGTTTTATCCTTTATAAAACTAATTTTAATTCTGAAGAAAAAAGTGGTGAGATAAAGACTGTTTCTTATCACCATCTTATACAGGAAAGAATTATCAATTTAGGAAAACTGGAAGTAGTTAAATACTATTTAAAGGATATTGTTGAACACGAGGTCAAAAACCCGTGGTACCTTCCTGATCCTAAAGCAGTACTGATCGCAAGTGGAGAGGTTGTCGGTTGCATAGATCTGACCAAAATAGATTCTGCTGATATAAAGTTCTCCAATAACAAGATTTCCATCCAATTGCCACAGCCCGAACTTTGTTATTTTAAAATCAATCATGCTGATTCCAAAATATACAGTGTTGAAAAAGGACTTTTTCAGGAATCAGATCTAATTGATGCTGCTTATAAAGAAGCTGAAATGCATTTACAAAAAACTGCGCTTCAGATGAAAATTATGGACCAAACCAAAGAAAATGCAAAATTGATTCTTAAACCTTTATTGGAAAAAATTTCTGATAAAGAAGTAGAGTTAAGTTTTTAAACCAATTAGTTTTTATTCAAACCGTCAAAACTTTTCCACAAAATGGGTTAAAATAGTCCACATTTATAACAATTTACTGAGATAATTGTTTTTCCCTGAATAAAATAAAATTTTGACTTAGCTAACAGTTGAAATGAAAGAAGAACTTGTCCAACCAATTACATTCAGCTATTTTTTAAACTTTATCAAAAGTCAGTTTTTGGAAAAAGGGAATAATGAAATTAAGGATTATTTTTTAAACAAATCCTATGACCAGAAAAGACTTCTAACGCAGTTGATACTTTTATTTAAAGCTATTAAATGCCAGGGAGACGATCTCCTAATTAAAAATATAATTGATTTACTAATAAGATCGGGGCAAACTGTATGCGAGACAGAGGAATTTGTACATAGGTACAAGAAGCTGTTAATCAAATTTATTTGTCAATACACCTCTGATTCAGAAGTCATATCCACATTGCTCATTTATCTTCAGGATGCCTTTTATCTTATTGAAAATGAAATATTCCAAAGAAAGTTTCCCCAACAAAATAAATCGGAGGAAGATAATGATGCTTGTTTATCAATAAACAAAGATGGAAAAATAACACATTGGAATAAGCAGGCAGAAAGGCTTTTTGGCTACAAGGAACAGGAAGTAATAGGAAATTCTCTGATTCTTCTTATTCCCGAACGAATGCAGAAGGAATTAGTGGAGAATGTCATTGCATCCAAAAGCAAAAAAATCAAGAAGAAAGATATCAAAGATGAAATCAAAGTTCTGAATGGTATTTTCCCCATTAAGGACCTATCCGGGAATCATATTGCAAGTGGCATCCTGCACAACGACGATGTTACGCTTCAAAAAGCTGAAGATAAATTAAAGGAAACAAGAGAACTTATTAACCAGATCGCAGATTCAACTCCAAATGTTCTCTATGTTTTTGATACCAGGTATAAAAAAATTGTATAT
Source organism: Sporocytophaga myxococcoides (assembly GCF_000775915.1). Taxonomy (NCBI): domain Bacteria; kingdom Pseudomonadati; phylum Bacteroidota; class Cytophagia; order Cytophagales; family Cytophagaceae; genus Sporocytophaga; species Sporocytophaga myxococcoides. The sequence continues at coordinate 121,990 of NZ_BBLT01000010.1, read as the reverse complement.
GTTAACAAGGCTATTACCGAAGTATTAGGTTACACACCTGAAGAAGTCCGTCACATGTCTCCACTTCAGATTAAGTCACTAATACATTCTAAAAATCGGATTAATACTGAAAATTGGATAGACTTATTTTCTGAACAGGCAAAAGACCAAATTCTTGAATCGGAATGTCGTTTTCTCAATAAAAATGGAGATTGGAGATGGATGAATAAAAGAGAGACAGTATTCCGAAGGGATGAGGAAGGTTTGCCAATTCTTATTTTAGGGATTGTTCAAGACATTACAGAACAGAAAAAAGCACAGGAGAAAGTAAGAAAAAGTAAATCTCTTTTACTTGAAGCACAAGAACTAGCTTGTCTAGGAAATTGGGAATGGGATCTAGTTACTAATGAAATTACATTTTCTGACGAATTATACAAAATGCTGGGCTTTGACCCCATGCAAATATCTATAAGCTTTAATGATGTTAAAAATAAAGTAGCATTAGACGACTGGACCATTTTTGATGAATACGCAAAAAATCTTTTAAAAACAGGTATTCCAGTTACTTTTGAGCAAAAAGTAATGAAAAACGGACAAGACCGCTACATTTATATTAAAGCGAAGCCGGTATTTAATGAGAAACGGGAGGTCCTTCGTATTCATGGGATTGCACAGGATATAACCGATCGGAAAAAAGCTGAGGAAGAAATTCAGAAAGCAAACGATGATCTGAAAAAAGCTCAGGAAGAACTGATAGATAATAATAATCTTCTTGAAGCGAGAGTGAGGGAAAGAACTGAAGAACTTATCAAAAAAAATGAAGCGTTAGAAAAAATCAATACTGATCTTGACAATTTTGTGTACACTGCATCTCACGATCTGAAAGCTCCAATTTCAAATATAGAAGGTCTTATTGCCTCTCTTGATCTTCAGATTGATGCTGAAAACGATGATATCAAATTTATCATCGGATTAATGAAGGTTAGTATTTTAAGATTTAAAGAAACTATTAAAGACTTAACAGAAATTTCAAAAATTCAGAAAAACTTTAATGAAGACGAAACCATTGTTGAATTTGAAGATTTCCTTGAAGATATAAAATTTACTCTTTTAGAAATGATAGTTGGATCTGAAGCAATTATAGATGCAGACTTCAGTCAGTGTAGAAGAATTTCGTTCAGCAGAAAAAACTTTAAAAGCATTTTATTCAATCTTATCAGTAATGCTATTAAGTATCAATCGTCTGAGAGGAAACCTGAGATTTTTATTAAATCGTGGATTGAAGGAAATTATGCGGTGATTTCTATTAAGGACAACGGACTTGGTTTTGAAGAAAAAGATAAAGGTAAAATCTTTGGCATGTTTAAGCGCCTGCATGACCATGTAGATGGGTCAGGAGTCGGATTGTATATTGTGAAAAGAATAATAGAAAATGCAGGGGGGAAAATTGAAGCATTCAGCGAAAAAGGAAAAGGAACTGAATTTAAAATTTACTTCCCTTATAAAGTCATTTAAGTCTTCTATAACAAACCAATATTCATGAAATTACACTTCCCTTTTGGTTGGTTTTAATATAGAAAAGGTAATCATCACTAGATCTGCAAACCACCATATGCCAAAACCTGCAAAAGTCAGGAGCTTCACCCACCAGTATTTATAGCCTAATATGAATCGGTCAATTCCAAACCAGCCAAAAAAGAAAGAAATGAGGATAAGAATAATTTTCTTAGGAGATTCTTTGTTTACTGTATTCATGTAGTCGGATTTGTGTCATTATTAAGGTTCAGGACACACCTTTCTTTTTCCAGCTTATACAATTCTTCATCAATAGCCAGATTTGACTTCTCATTATTAAGCTGTTCCTTGTACTGAAACTTAAGTTCTTTTCTTTTAATTGCTTCAAGATATCTCCTGACCTCTTCTCTTGTTTCAAGCACAAGACCTGGAATTTCCTGCAACTTTCCTTCAAGGTTTTTAGCAACCATTGTAAAGTATGAAGTATTAGTATGCTTTACACTTCCTATTGTGACATTTTCTGCTATCACTTTTATGCCAATAATCAGAGAAGTATTACCGACATAATTAACAGATGCATGCAAAGATACCAGATCCCCAACTTCAACCGGTTGTAAGAATTCTACATTATCAACAGCAACTGTTACGCAATATGCACCAGAATGCTTGGCTGCACATGCGTATGCAACTTTATCCATGAGGGAAAGAAGTATTCCCCCATGTATTTTACCTCCGAAATTTGCATAGGAGGGTATCATTAATTCTGTAATTGTAGTCTGTGAAAAACGCACGGACTTAAACAAAGAGGTATCCATTCAACAACTTATATTCTATTCTTCAATTCCTTTTTCACAAGGTCCAAACTATTGAATAGCTCTTCATAATTATTAATTACAAAATATCTTTCTTGAAATCTGTTCTTGATATAGGGGGTTTCCATCATCTTGGCTACATTGAAATCATATTTTGGAACCCCTGCACTCAAAGAATAAGCCGTTTCGCTTCTTGAAGACAACAGGTGAGCGCCATATATTTTTAGAGTTTGTTTCGAAGCTTTTATGCCAAACTGAATCGAATGCCAGTATACTCTTTTAAGCAAAGAAATGGCATTATCATTTTCAAGATATTCAAGTGCGAGTTTTCCAAGCCCTGTCAGATACTCGCAATATGATGGTATGGTTAATAGAGGCGTATGCCCAATCACATCATGAAAAATGTCATAGACATCCTCTTCTTGTTCTGTTTGCTCAAGACTTCTTATCCAAGTTCTGCAAGGATATTTTTTGCTTGCAAGCATACCGATAAATTCTTTATCCTCAACCATATTTTCCAATGGTACAATTTCCCAGTCCGAAAAGGTTTTTATTTTTTTATTCAGATCTTCAAAATCGGGAATTTGATCAGCCGGAAAGCCTATTCTTTTGATGCCTTGCAAAACCATATCATCGGCAGTTTCAGGCAAGAATTGAATAATTCTGCTATAAAGAGTTGTCCAGATTACTTGTTCCTGATCTGTGTAGCTGTAAGATTGTTTAATCATCCTTTTTCAATTTAAATTAACATCCTGGTGTTGTAAAAATATCAAAATATATTCTTTAATGTCCTTTTCCCTTAAAAATATTAAATAACTGTTTAGCCGCTTCCTGAGCTGAAATTTCTCCCTTCATTACGGAATCTTTCATGATTATGAAGTTATTTTGAACTTCTTCATTTTTATAAAACTCATTGTGAAGCATCTGATCGATTATTCCAACTAACCAGAAGTAATTTTGTTGCATTCTTCTTTGATTCAGGCTTCCATCATGCCTGCTGTTACTTTCAGCTTTTTTGATGTAATCCCAAATTTCTTCAAGTCCATATTGAGTTTCTGAAGAACAATTGAACACTTGTACGGAATCCTTCGATAAATAACTAAGACTTTGCTTTATTCCTTTGGCATATTCTAAGGCTCTTTCCATATTTTCACCATCAGTTTTTGACACGATAAATATATCTGCCACTTCCATAATTCCTTTTTTAAGTGTCTGAAGTTCGTCTCCAGTACCAGCCACCAACAAAAGCAATACGAGGTCCGTCAAATCAGAGATCTTTACCTCTGACTGTCCAACGCCAACAGTCTCAATAAATATTAAATTAAACCCTGCTGCTTCGCAAAGGAGAATAGCCTCCTGCGTTCTGGATGTCACTCCCCCAAGCATACCCCCAGATGCAGAAGGTCGGATAAAAGCATTTGGATGAGAAGAAAGTTTTTCCATCCTTGTTTTATCACCTAAAATACTTCCTTTGCTATATCTGCTTGAAGGGTCGATCGGAAGAACAGCGATTTTCATGCCTGTATTTACAAGCATACTGCCAAAGCTTTCTATAAAAGCACTTTTACCTGCTCCAGGCACACCTGTTATTCCCAATCTCAGGGATTTTCCAGAATGAGGTAATATTTTCTGAATAAGGAGATCTGCCAGTTCCTGGTCTTCCGGTAAAGAACTTTCTATTAAAGTAATAGCTTTTGAAAGAATTAATCTATCCCCGTTTAAAATTCCATCGTAATACGACTTAAGGTCCAGTCGGTTTTTTCTTTGAGACATGCCTGCAAATAAATTACTGACTAAAAATATTCCAATTTAAAATCAGGAAAAAAGTTATTTTTACTAAATGTATCCATTGAAATTCCCCTTCGCTTTATGAAAAGGAAGATTTTACGAGACTCTGTAGGTGCCACCATTTTTACAATGATAGTCCTTTGGATCCTATCCCAAATTGAAATTAATTCAGATGTATTAAATCCGGTATCTAAAACACTTGGAGACTTTCAGATTACGGACCTTTACTTTTCCCAATTTAAAGAAGGTGAAAAAGCTGACACTAATATTGTTTTAGTTAATATTGGTGAACTTGACAGAGCAGGGATTGCAGAAATGCTTAATAAAATCAATGCATTTAATCCAAGAGTTATTGGTATCGATGCTTTTTTCAGAAAGCCCAAAGACAAAGAAGGAGATTCATTGCTTGCAAATGCTTTTTCAAAAGTAAAAAATTTAGTTCTGGTCAGTAAAGTGAGCAAATGTGATGGTAACATTTGTGACAGCCTTGAAACAAGTCATCCTATGTTCTGCCAATATGCAGAAACAGGCATGTCCAATATGATCTCAGAGGGGTATGATAAATTCAAAACATCAAGGGAGTTCAGTAAATATGAGGTTTACAGAAAGAAAGTAAGACAGTATGGACCTGACAACAATATCTATTTTGAAAGGCAGATTGATACTATAGAGCTTGATTTTGCTGCAAAACTAGCAGGATATATTAATCCTGCAGCTGTAAATGACTTGTTGAAAAGGAAAGATACAGTTGAGGTTATCAACTATGCAGGAAATATTGAAATCCATGGAGATGTTAATCCTAACGCATCTATAAAATATTTTGCTCTTGATGTAGGTCAGATTTTTGAAATGGAAGATTTATCTTTTATGAAAGATAAAATTGTACTTATGGGATATCTTGGACCTAATTTCGAGAAAATTACGTGGGAAGATCGATTTTTTACCCCATTAAATATTAACTATATAGGAAAAGCAAACCCGGATATGTATGGGGTAGTTATACATGCCAATAAAATATCTATGATTTTAAATGGCAATTATGTCAATAATGCAGGATGGCTTTTCACTCTAATTGTCAACTTTATAATCATCTTTCTAAACATTGCCTTATTTTCATACCTTTTTTTGAAACTAGGTCATTGGTATGACGGGGCAAGTTTGTTCCTTACTTTACTCGAGGCTATACTTATGATTTTCCTGGTAATTATGATATTTCATCGATATAACTATAAAATCGATTTTACCCTCGCTACAGTGGCATTATTCTTGACTGGAAACATGACTGAATTATATTACAGCGTTTTTATCCCTTTAATAAAAAAATACAAGAAACATTTGCTAATTTTACACATATTCAAAAAAGGACAAGCTTATGAAAACTAAAGCTTTACAAATTATTTCCTTATTATTTTTCATTTCGACAACTGTTTTTTCACAGGATAATCTCTTTACCGTCTTAGCTACCAAAGGGGCAAACAAATATGCATCGTCCGGTTCAAGTGAATGGAAGGCAATTACTCCAGGTAAAAAACTATTAAAAGATGATAAACTTTCAATAGACGAAAACGGATATATAGGGCTGGTTCATAAAAGTGGCAAAACCATTGAAATAAAAAAGGCCGGTGTATACGAAGTAGCAAAACTGAATGGTGAAGTTGCAGCACAGAATAGCTCTATAACCAAAAAATATGTGGATTATGTTACGAGCGAAATCTCGAACGGTGGTTCTGAAAATATGGCTTCTAACAGACATAAGTATATGGATGTTACCGGATCAGTGGAAAGGGATGTTCCTGCTATTAAAGTACTTGCTCCAAAAGAATCTTTCGTAATCGGATTACCAGTACTATTAAAATGGAAGCCTGTTGCTGGAGCCAAAAGCTACGCAGTAACTGTTAAAAATCTCTTTGATGAACCAGTATATAGCATAGAGGTTGAAAATAATTTTGTAATACTTGATTTCAGCAAACTAAATATACAAAAAGACAAAGTATACGGATATCAGATTGAAACAAAGGGGGCTGAGCGTTTTGCAAAATTCGAAGGATATTCTTTTAAGTATCTTCCGGAAGATAAAGCTGCCAAAGTAAGTAAAGAAGCAGATGAATTAAAAGCTAATCTGAATGAAGAAACTGCTTTAAATAAAATAATTCTGGCAACCTTTTATGAAGATCAAAACCTACTATTAAACGCTCTTGAATGTTATGAAACAGCTTTAAAACTTTCTCCTGATATTGAAGAATACAAGATCGCATACGGCAAGTTTCTTAATCGAAATAAACTTGCAGAAAAATAGTATTAAAAGAAGAGGTTGATGTAAAAATCTACCTCTTCTTTTTTCAGTCTATTCCTACTAAGGATTAGGGCTACTAAAATAATGGTCGGGATTTGGCGCAAGAAGTGATGGATCAAACAGGCCTGGTTCATCTGTTATTTCTTTATAATACCCCCTCTTAATTGATTCCAATGGGCTTTCCGGACTGAGAACCTCTCTGAGCGTATGTTCATAATCCAAAGTTATTATACCTCCTTTTACTATTGGGAACTTTAATAAAAGATCTCTGTCAATTCCTCTTAAGAGAAGACTCTGCAACGGTATACTAAACTCACAATGATTCAAGGCAATAAATAAATGTCGCTCTCCTCCTCCATGACTAAATTCCTTGCTGGTTAAAATATCAATGAACTTAGTTTTTCCTTCGATTGGATCAATAATGAGATCTGATACTTTTCCCAAGGTTTCACCTTTGTCATTAACAACCACATATCCGAGAAAACTTTCTTCGTCTACCAGATTGCTGTGCTTCAAACCACTAAAGCGCACTAAATGTCTCTTCCATTCCATCTCATCTTCCATTATACACCTCCTTTATGATGGCTGCTCCATTTCGTCAATAATATCTGCTACCTCAACAAAAAAATCCTCAACTTTATTTTGCTGTGCTACTACAGATTTGTCCGGAGATATAGAGCTTGCCATATTACTTATCCTTCTGGACTCTTTAACGAGCGAAGGATAATTTTCCTTCTGAATTTCTGTTACAATCTCTGAAGTAGAAGTAAATATTTTTTTCAAATCACTCGGACTATCTGTAAGAGCTGGATTTTTTATTATATCATTTACCTTTCCATTAAACTCTTTTAGTTTCTCTACAACTTCCGCATTACGTTTATTCTCTGTACTAATAGCATTTAATGCTTGCGACATCTTTACAATAGCCTGAAGTGTTACTACATTATCTTTTCCAATAGATTTTTTTGTTTTTTTTGAATTTACGTATTCAAGGAAGTCGATGACTCTTTCTTCCTTGTTAAAATTTCTTGGAAGAGAATTAACATCGGCCTTATCGCTATCAACAGGAAAAGGTTCATAAATAACAATTTCTTCTGCTTTACCTGACTGATTCACATCTCTCGTTGACATCTTGATATATATCCATGATCCTACAAGGATAAATACAAGAACGAATATCCATGGCCAGAAGGACTTTTTTTTATTCATATTAGTACCTCTCATCCCTTTCTCATATATAAAAAACCTGCCTGAAAAAATATTGGTTCAGGACTGCTGTATATATAAAAAAAGCTCCCCGGAAATTCCGGGGAGCTTTTTGCTGTTTGAAAGACCCATTCTCTATGTCAACCACAACAAAGAGAAGCGAATCTAGCTAATTTATAGATATTTACAACAACCTTAATTAATTATTTTTTGATTATTGAATAAATAATGAATTCAGGCTTCTCCCATTGTGCCACCAAAATTCATAGGGAATCTGGGAAAATCTTCTGTATTGTTAATTTCTCCAAAAGCCTCTTCATATTTTTTTACATTTTCTTTCAAGGCTACAACCAATCTTTTGGCATGCTCTGGAGTAATTACAATCCTGGCTTTTACCTTTGCCTTAGGTACACCAGGCATTAATCTGATAAAATCAATAACAAACTCACTATTAGAATGAGCAATCATTGCCAGATTAGAATATACACCTTCCGCAATTTCCTCAGTTAATTCTATGTTAATCTGATTCTGCTCAGCATGTTGATTTTTCTTTTTATCGTCTGCCATGTTTTTTTAAATTAAATTCTAAAACTGATATAAAAAATAAGACCTTAGACTTCAATTATGCTGAATGCCTAAGGTCTTAATAATTCTATACTAAAACACTATTTCTCCTGAAGTTCTTCCTTCTTTGAAGCCTGATGAAAAGCCTCTTTAGAAGCAACAAGTTGATCGTATTCTTCCTTAGATCCTACAATGTAAGACTGATACTCTCTCTGTCCTGTACCTGCAGGGATCAAGTGACCAACAATAACATTTTCTTTCAGACCTTGAAGATAATCTACTTTTCCTCTGATTGAAGCCTCGCTCAGTACTTTTGTAGTTTCCTGGAACGATGCCGCAGAGATAAAGCTTTCCGTACCCAAAGAAGCCTGAGTAATACCTTGAAGAGTTGGTCTTGAAACAGCAGCCTCTGCATCTCTTACAGTGACAAGTTTCATATCTTTCCTCTTAAGGCTTGAATTTTCATCTCTCAATCTTCTTGCAGTAACAATCATACCTGGTTTTAGAGTTTCAGAATCACCTGCATCTACTACAACCTTCTTGTCAAGTACACTGTCATTTTCTTCTCTGAATGTGAATTTATCGACAACCTGATTTTGAAGGAAGTTAGTGTCACCAGCTTCAATGATCTCTACTTTCTGCATCATTTGTCTTACTATAACTTCGCAATGCTTATCATTGATTTTTACACCTTGAAGTCTGTAAACCTCCTGAATTTCATTTACGAGATATTCCTGAACCGCAGTAGGACCTTTGATTGCAAGGATATCTGAAGGAGTAATAGCTCCATCTGATAATGGATAACCTGCTTTGACAAAGTCATTATCCTGAACCAAGATATGCTTAGAAAGAGGCACTAAGTATTTCTTTCTTACACCATCTTTAGATTCGATAAAGATTTCTCTGTTACCCCTCTTAATACCACCATATGTTACTACACCATCAATCTCAGAAACAACAGCAGGATTTGAAGGATTTCTTGCCTCGAATAACTCTGTTACTCTTGGAAGACCTCCAGTGATATCTCTTGTTTTACCAACAGCTCTCGGGATCTTTGCAAGAATTTGACCTGCCTTAACTTCCTGCTCGTTTTCAACAGCAAGGTGAGCACCTACCGGGATGTTAAATGTTTTTGTTTCACCCTTTTTAGAGTGAACAAGTATCGCAGGGTTTTTAGATTTATCCTTAGTATCAACGATAACTTTCTCTCTGTGTCCAGTTTGCTCATCTGACTCTTCACGGAAAGTAACACCTTCTACGATCGCTTCAAATTCGATTCTTCCGTCAAACTCAGAAAGAATTACAGCGTTATATGGATCCCAGTTACAAATATCCTGACCTTTGGTTACTTTATCACCTTCTTTCACTTTAAGGAAAGCTCCGTAAGGAACATGGTTTGTAATAAGAACTTTTTCATTCTTATCATCCATAATTCTAATTTCACCAGAACGTCCCATTACCACATCTACTCTGTCTCCTTCGTTATTTGTAGTAACGATAGATTTAACTTCGTCAAATGCGATTATACCTTCAAATTTAGCTTTGATAGAAGCATCAACAGCAATGTTAGAAGCAGTACCACCGACGTGGAATGTTCTAAGAGTAAGCTGTGTACCTGGTTCACCGATAGATTGAGCAGCAATAACACCTACAGCTTCTCCTCTTTCTACCATTCTTCCGGTAGCAAGGTTTCTACCGTAACACTTAGCGCATACACCTCTTCTTGATTCGCAAGTTAATACTGAACGAATCTCAACTGATTCAATAGCAGACTCGTCAATTGTTCTTGCAATATTTTCATCCACTTCTTCTCCGGCTCCAATTACTAACTCGTTTGTAATAGGATCAAAGATATCATGAACAGTTACTCTACCTAAAATTCTTTCAGAAAGTGGCTCGACTACTTCTTCGTTATCTTTTAGAGCAGTAACAGTAAGTCCTCTAAGAGTACCGCAATCTGGCTCGTTGATAACAACGTCCTGTGCAACGTCTACAAGTCTTCTTGTCAGGTAACCAGCATCCGCAGTTTTAAGAGCTGTATCCGCAAGACCTTTTCTAGCACCGTGAGTAGAAATAAAGTACTCGATAACGTCAAGACCTTCTTTAAAGTTAGAAAGGATCGGGTTCTCAATAATCTCACCGATAGACCCCTGAAGGTTTTTCTGAGGTTTAGCCATAAGACCCCTCATACCTCCGAGCTGACGAATCTGCTCTCTAGAACCTCTAGCTCCTGAGTGCATCATCATGTAGATGGAGTTGAATCCCTGCTGATCACTCTCAAGTTGCTGCATTAGCGTTTCAGTGATCTGAGAGTTGATCCTAGTCCAGATATCAATTACCTGATTATATCTTTCGTTATCCGTGATCAATCCCATCAGGTAGTTGTTCCAAACAGCATCCACATCTTCTTTCGCCTGAACAACAAGAATATTTTTAGCATCAGGAACTTTAACATCGGAAAGACCAATAGAAAGTCCTCCTCTGAATGCAGACATGAATCCCAGTTGTTTAATATCATCTAGGAAATGTGCTGTTCTTGAGTTCCCTGCCACTTTGAATACGTGACCGATAATTTGCTGAAGTTTTTTCTTGGTTAAAAGCTCATTGATATAACCTACTTCTTCTGGAACAAGTAAATTGAATAAAACTCTACCTGCAACAGTATCAATTAGTTTTTTAACAAGCTCACCATTTTCATTTCTCACATTTACACGCACTTTAATATGCGCATGCTGAGAAAGTCTTCCTTCATTCAATGCAATAACAACCTCTTCTGGTCCATAGAACACTTTGCCTTCTCCAAGTACTGGATATTCAGGAGTTGATTTTCTTCCTTTGGTCACATAGTACAAACCAAGAACCATGTCCTGAGATGGTACAGTAATCGGAGCACCATTTGCAGGGTTAAGGATGTTATGAGAAGCAAGCATTAATACAGATGCTTCAAGAATTGCTTCCTGACCAAGTGGTACGTGTACCGCCATCTGGTCACCGTCAAAGTCGGCGTTGAACGCAGTACAAACCAGAGGATGCAACTGAATCGCTTTACCTTCAATAAGTTTAGGCTGGAAAGCCTGGATACCTAATCTGTGAAGCGTTGGAGCACGGTTTAGTAATACAGGGTGTCCTTTCAAAACATTCTCAAGGATATCCCATACCACAGGATCTTTTCTGTCAACAATTTTCTTTGCAGACTTAACAGTTTTAACAATTCCCCTTTCAATCAGTTTTCTTATAATAAATGGCTTGAATAACTCAGCAGCCATGTCTTTAGGAAGACCGCACTCATGAAGTTTCAACTCAGGACCAACAACGATAACCGAACGACCAGAGTAGTCAACCCTTTTACCAAGTAGGTTTTGACGGAAACGACCTTGCTTACCTTTAAGCATATCACTTAAAGATTTCAATGCTCTGTTACCTTCAGCTCTTACTGCATTTACTTTTCTTGAGTTATCGAATAGAGAGTCAACAGCTTCCTGAAGCATACGCTTCTCATTTCTAAGAATTACTTCAGGAGCCTTTATTTCAATAAGCCTTTTCAGACGGTTATTTCTGATAATAACTCTTCTGTATAGGTCATTCAAATCTGATGTTGCAAAACGACCACCATCCAATGGAACAAGAGGACGAAGTTCAGGAGGAATAACAGGAACCATTCTGACAACCATCCACTCAGGCTTGTTTTCAATACGGGTTCTTGCATCTCTGAAAGCTTCTACCACTTTAAGCCTTTTTAAAGCCTCTGCTTTTCTTTGCTGAGAAGTATCGTTTGCTGCTGCGTGTCTTAAGCTGTAAGAAAGCTCATCAAGTTTAATTCTTGATAAAAGCATTTCTAGAGCATCAGCACCCATTTTAGCAATAAACTTATTAGGATCCTCATCATCAAGCATTTGGTTTTCTCTTGGAAGTTTATCCAGAATATCCAAATACTCATCTTCTGTCAGGAAGTCAAGATAGTTGATTCCATCTTCAGATTTAACACCTGGCTGAATAACAACATATCTTTCATAATAAATGATCTGATCAAGTTTTTTAGTAGGTAAACCTAATAAGTAACCTATTTTATTTGGTAAAGATCTGAAATACCAGATATGAGCAACAGGAACAACAAGTTCAATGTGTCCCATTCTTTCCCTTCTAACTTTTTTCTCAGTTACTTCAACTCCACATCTGTCACAGATAATACCTTTATATCTAATTCTTTTGTATTTACCACAATGACACTCCCAATCTTTCACAGGACCAAATATTCTTTCGCAGAATAGTCCACCCATTTCAGGTTTGTAGGTTCTGTAATTGATCGTCTCCGGTTGCGTTACTTCTCCATGAGAGCTTTCCAAAATGGATTCAGGTGAAGCAAGGCTAATGGTGACTTTTGAGAAGTCCTGATTTAATTTTTTATTTTTTCTGAAAGCCATCTTTTAGGTTTTATATCCTGAAACAAACTTAAAAAAATATGAATAGCTGCCGGATAAATCCGGCAGCTTTGGTTAATGATTAGTCTAAAGTGATTTCCAGCGCAAGGCCTCTTAACTCGTGAACCAATACGTTGAAGGATTCCGGTATATTTGGCTTAGGCATATTTTCGCCTTTAACTATGGCTTCATAAGCTTTTGCTCTACCTATCACATCATCAGATTTCACAGTCAGAATTTCCTGAAGAACGTTTGCTGCACCGAATGCCTCAAGTGCCCAAACTTCCATCTCTCCAAATCTCTGACCTCCGAACTGAGCTTTACCTCCAAGTGGTTGTTGTGTGATTAATGAATATGGACCGATTGAACGGGCGTGCATCTTATCATCAACCAAGTGGCCTAGTTTTAGCATGTAGATAACTCCAACAGTAACCGGCTGATCAAATCTTTGACCTGTTAAACCATCATGTAAGTATGTTCTACCGAAAGAAGGCAAGCCTGCAAGTGATAATTCATTTGCTACCTCTTCTTCACTTGCACCATCAAATATTGGCGTTGCATAAGTTTTGCCCAGTTTTAATCCAGCCCATCCAAGAACTGTTTCATAAATCTGACCAAGGTTCATACGAGATGGTACACCAAGCGGATTTAGAACAATGTCTACAGGAGTTCCATCAGCAAGGAATGGCATATCTTCATCACGAACTATTTTAGCTACAACCCCTTTGTTACCGTGACGACCTGCCATTTTATCACCCACTTTCAGTTTACGTTTTTTAGCAACATAAACTTTAGCAAGCTGAACTATACCAGCAGGTAATTCGTCTCCTACTTCCAAAGTGAATCTTTCACGTTTAAATCTTCCTGAAAGTTCATTTCTTTTCCTGTTATAATTTTTAACAAGACTGTGGATCATAGCATTGATCTTATCTTCAGAAGTCCAACCTTCAAGTATTAAATCGCCCAAAAGATTTACTTCTTCCTGTACATTGTATGTACTTTCGTCTCTATAGCTGTTACGCTCAGGGAAGATGTTTTCAGAAATATTTCTTCTGTTGAATTTCACTCCTTTGGAAATAATTTCATCTCCAAATTTGTGCTTAACTCCATTACTAGTTTTACCATCAAGCAATTCAACCATTTTCTCAATCATTGTTGCTCTGATTGCCAAAAGGTCTTTACTATATTTTGCTTTTAATGTATCAACTTGTTTTTTGGATTTTGCTCTGATGTCTTTATCCTTTTTAGGACGAGAGAACAGCTTAGTATCAATTACAACACCTCTTAATGAAGGAGATGCTTTTAATGATGCATCTTTAACATCTCCAGCTTTATCACCGAAGATTGCTCTAAGAAGTTTTTCTTCAGGAGTTGGATCAGTTTCACCTTTAGGAGTGATTTTACCAATAAGAATATCCCCTTCCTTAACTTCAGCACCAATACGTACAATTCCGTTTTCGTCAAGGTTTTTAACAGCTTCTTCACTTACGTTTGGAATCTCAGAAGTAAGCTCTTCTTCCCCTCTCTTTGTATCTCTAACTTCGAGTTCAAATTCTTCAATGTGTATTGAAGTAAAGATATCGTCACGAACGACTTTCTCAGAAATAACAATAGCATCCTCAAAGTTATATCCTTGCCATGGCATGAATGCTACTTTTAGGTTTCTACCAAGAGCAAGCTCTCCGTTATTTGTAGCATATCCTTCGCAAAGAACCTGGCCTTTTTTAACTCTCTGGCCTTTAAAAACTATAGGCTTAAGATTTATACAAGTATCCTGGTTAGTTCTTCGGAACTTAACAAGATCATATGTTTTGCTTTCGGTATCAAAGCTTACCAGCTTTTCATCGTCGTTAAGATCATATTTGATAACTATTTTCTTAGCATCAACAAAATCTACAACTCCTTCACCTTCTGCAGTTACAAGCGCTCTTGAATCAACAGCTACACGGCCTTCAAGACCAGTTCCAACAATTGGAGCTTCTGGTTTTAATAGAGGTACAGCCTGACGTTGCATGTTTGAACCCATCAAAGCACGGTTAGCATCGTCGTGCTCAAGGAATGGAATCAATGAAGCCGCAACAGATACAATCTGGTTAGGCGCAACATCCATGTATGACAATTTATCTGGCTCAACAACAGGGAAGTCACCTTCATATCTTGCTTTAACTTTATCAAGCATGAAGTTACCAGTGTTATCGATTTTCGCGTTGGCCTGAGCTATATTATGGCGATCTTCTTCTTCAGCTGTTAAATAAACAGGATCCTTCAAACTTACTTTACCTTCTTCCACTCTAAGGTATGGAGTTTCGATAAAGCCCATGTTATTTACTTTTGCATGAACGCAGAGAGAAGATATAAGACCGATGTTTGGTCCCTCAGGCGTTTCGATAGTACAAAGACGACCGTAGTGTGTATAGTGAACGTCACGAACCTCGAAACCTGCTCTTTCTCTTGAAAGACCACCAGGACCAAGAGCAGACATTCTCCTTTTATGCGTAATCTCAGCTAATGGATTGGTTTGATCCATGAATTGAGATAACTGGTTTGTACCGAAGAAGGAATTGATTACAGAAGAAAGAGTTCTTGCATTAATAAGGTCAACAGGTTTAAAATCCTCATTATCCCTTACGTTCATTCTTTCTTTGATAGTTCTAGCCATTCTGGCTAAACCTACACCAAACTGGCTGTATAACTGCTCTCCTACAGTTCTTACTCTTCTGTTACTCAAATGGTCTATATCATCGACAACAGCTTTAGAATTTATAAGACCTATAAGATATTTAACAATACTTATGATATCCTGAGTAGTTAATACTCTGATATCAGAAGCGATCTCAAGACCGAGCTTCTTGTTAATCCTATATCTTCCAACTTCACCAAGATCATATCTCTTATCACTGAAGAAAAGATTATGAATGATATCTCTTGCTGTCTGTTCATCCGGAGCCTCAGTATTTCTAAGCTGTCTGTATATGGTTTCAACAGCTTCTTTTTCAGAGTTTGAATTATCCTTTTGAAGTGTATTATAAATAATAGTGTAATCAGCTATATTTATGTCTTCTCTGTGAAGGATAATTGATTTTGTGTTTGAATCCAGGATAGTATCTATATCTTCCTCAGAAATAACAGAATCTCTTTCCAAAAGAACTTCATTTCTGTCGATAGAAACTACCTCACCAGTATCTTCATCAACAAAATCTTCAGTCCAGCTTCTAAGTACCCTTGCAGCCAGCTTTCTACCAATAACTTTCTTTAAAGAAGCTTTATTAGCTTCCACTTCTTCTGATAAACCGAAAAGGTCAAGAATATCTTTATCTGAACCATATCCGATAGCACGTAAAAGTGTAGTAACCGGAAACTTTTTCTTTCTGTCGATATAGGCATACATTACGTTGTTAACGTCAGTAGCAAATTCGATCCAGGACCCTTTAAAAGGTATAATTCTGGCAGAATAAAGTTTTGTCCCGTTTGTATGTTTACTTTGAGCGAAAAAAACACCCGGAGATCTGTGCAACTGAGAAACAATAACCCTTTCTGCTCCGTTTACTATGAAAGATCCCTTTAGAGTCATATAAGGTATGTTCCCAAGGAATACCTCTTGCTCTATTGTTTGGAAATCTTCGTTGTCTTCGTCATTGCAGGAAAGTCTTAACTTTGCCTTAAGAGGCACAGAATAAGTAAGACCTCTATCAATACATTCGTCAACGGAATATTTGGGCGGGTCTATTGTATAATCAATAAACTCGAGAACAAAATTTTCCCTTGAGTCGCTTATAGGGAAATTTTCCGCAAATACTTTATACAAACCCTCCTGTGTACGGCTTTCAGAGGGCGTATCAATCTGAAAGAAATCCTCAAAGGATTGTAATTGCACATCCAGAAAATCCGGGTAATCAATTAAAGATTTTCTTGAAGCAAAACTTATTCTTTCTCCTTTATTATTGATAGCCAATGCTTTATAAGTTTGGTTAGTGAATAATTTTTAAATATTATTACTTAAATCAAGGGGTGCTTGAAAGGTTTATACCCACAAACAGCAAAAGACCTGACTATGTTGCCAGGCCTTGAAATTATTTTTAAGGCTGTTAAAGGTAATCTTACCTTATTTAATTTCAACTTCAGCTCCAGCCTCTTCTAATTGTTTCTTTAGAGACTCAGCTTCTGCTTTAGGTAGACCTTCTTTAACAGGCTTTGGAGTAGAATCAACTAAATCTTTAGCCTCTTTCAATCCAAGACCAGTAAGATCTTTAACAAGTTTTACAACTGCAAGTTTAGCAGCTCCTGGGTTTTTAAGGATTACATCGAAAGCTGTTTTTTCAGCAGGTGCTTCAGCAGCAGCTCCACCACCTCCAGCTACCATAACAGGAGCAGCAGCAGCAGGCTCTATACCGTATTCATCTTTCAGGATTTGCGCAAGTTCGTTAACTTCTTTAACAGTTAAATTTACAAGTTGCTCAGCGAATGCTTTTAAATCTGCCATTTTATTATTTATTTAAAAATTACTAATTTGATTAAATGTTTATTAATTGATTGTATTTTGAATTATTACTCAGCTTTCTCAGAGAGAGTCTTAACAATTCCTGCAAGTTTATTTCCACCACTTTGAAGAGCAGAAACAACATTTTTAGCAGGTGATTGAAGTAAACCAATGATATCTCCGATAAGTTCGTTCTTAGATTTAAGATTACTTAAAATATCTAAGTTATCAGCACCGATAAATAATCCACCGTCTATAGAAGCACCTTTAAATACTGGTCTTTCGTTACCTTTTCCAGCTTCTTTGTGAAACTCTTTTAACAGTTTTGCCGGGGCATTACCTGCATCGGCAAATAAAATGCCTGAGAATCCTTTTAAAACGGATTGGTTAAAAGGTGTATAATCTGTATTGAGATTCGCAAGAGCCTTTTTAATTAAAGAATTTTTTACTACTTGATACTCAATGCCTTTCTTATAGCAAAGTTTTCTAAACTTGTTTATCTTCTCAACAGAAAGACCTGAGGCATCAGTAATATAGAAATAATTCTTTGTTGAAAATTTCTGGCTCAAGTCCTCAATAATCTGAGCTTTTTGTTCTTTTGTCATTTTCTTATATTCCTGAAATTGAACTCTTATCAACTGAAATACCAGGGCTCATTGTACTTGACAATGAAACACTCTTGATATAAGTACCTTTTGCTGAAGCAGGTTTCAGTTTTGAAATTACCTGAATTAGCTCATTAATATTCTCCTGAATTTTATCAGGAGAGAAAGATACTTTACCGATACTGGTATGAATGATTCCGTACTTATCTACTTTGAAGTCGATTTTACCTTGCTTAATTTCTTTAACAGCTTTTCCAACTTCAAGAGTTACAGTTCCAGCTTTAGGGTTTGGCATTAAGCTTCTTGGACCAAGAATTCTACCCAATTTACCAACCTTTGCCATTACTGTTGGCATTGTAATGATTACATCGATATCTAACCAGCCTTGCTCAATTTTAGCAATATAGTCATCGAGGCCAACGTGCTCAGCACCGGCATCTTTTGCTTCTTGAGCTTTATCAGGAGTACAAAGAACAAGAACTCTAACATCCTTACCAGTACCATGAGGAAGAGCAACAACTCCTCTCACCATTTGATCCGCCTTCTTAGGATCAACTCCTAATCTAACATCTATATCAACAGAAGCATCAAATTTCGTGAAAGTAATCTCTTTAACTAAATTAGCTGCATCTGCAAGAGAATATTCCTGCTCAGGGTTATATTTGGCAATTACTTGCTTTTGTTTTTTTGTAAGTTTTCCCATGTCAATTTCCTATTAAGATTCCCAAGGAGCTTTGCCTGTAATTGTTATACCCAAACTTCTGGCAGTTCCGGCAATCATCTTCATCGCTGAATCAATTTTAGAACAATTTAAGTCTGGCAATTTAGTTTCAGCGATCGTTTTAACCTGATCCCAGGTAACTGATCCTACTTTATTTCTGTTAGGTTCTGCAGATCCTTTTTTTGCTTTTGCTGCTTCCATTAAAAGAATTGGAGCTGGAGGAGTTTTAATAACAAAGTCAAAAGACTTGTCTTTATACATTGTTATTAACACTGGTAATAAAACACCTGGTTTATCTTGTGTTCTAGCATTAAACTGCTTACAGAACTCCATGATATTCAAACCTTTACTACCCAATGCTGGACCGATTGGAGGAGATGGATTTGCGGCTCCGCCCTTTACCTGCAATTTCAGATATCCGCCTATTTCTTTTGCCATTTTACTGAACTTTTTCTACTTGCATATAATTCAACTCAACCGGTGTATTTCTTCCGAAAATTTTCACCATAACATTGAGCTTCTTTCTTTCTTCAAATACTTCTTCTACAGAACCTGTAAATCCGTTGAACGGACCATCCATAACTTTAACCAGCTCTCCTACTATAAAAGGAGTTTCCAGTTTTTCTTCTCTTTCATCAACCTGATCCACTTTTCCAAGAATCCTGTTAACTTCAGATTGTCTTAATGGTACTGGTTTTTTTGAAGCTGCACCTGTTTCACTAGATCCCAGGAATCCTATAACTCCAGGAATACTTGTAATAATGTGTGCTGCTTCGCCGTGATTTATATCTGCTTGAATTAGTACATATCCAGGGAAAAAATTTCTCTCACGTACTCTCTTTTTCCCATTTCTCATTTCATATACCTTTTCTGAAGGTATCAAAACCTGAGGAACAAACTCTTGAAGATTCTGTCTTACGATTTCGTTTTCAAGATAGCTTTTTACTTTCTTTTCTTGACCACTTACCGCCCTAACAACATACCATTGTAATTGACTCATCGATCTATCCCCCCTTTAGAAGTTTTCGTAAATGAAGGACATACCGTTTTTAAATAAATAATCGATAACACCGATTATTAGTGCAAAAATGATAGAAGCAACCAGAACAAGGACAGTACTGCTCTGAAGTTCACTGAACTTCGGCCAGGAAACTCTACTTCTGATTTCTTCAACTGACTCTTTTAGAAAATCTATTACCTTTTTCATTTTTGACTTATTTTCCTGTGCACGGGTGGAGAGATTCGAACTCCCATCAACGGTTTTGGAGACCGCTATTCTACCCTTGAACTACACCCGTTTAACTACACACCCCTGAAAAGGGAGTGCAAAGTTAGAGAATATCTTATAAATAAACAAGTGCGTTCTCGAAAATAATTTTCAAAAACGCACTCTTATTTATTTTTTTACTTATTTTAAAATTTCAGTTACCTGACCAGCACCTACTGTTCTACCACCTTCTCTGATCGCAAATCTTAATCCTTTCTCCATCGCAACAGAGTTGATTAGTTTTACAGTGATTGTGATATTGTCACCAGGCATAACCATTTCAGTTCCTTCAGGAAGGATGATTTCGCCAGTAACGTCAGTTGTTCTCATATAGAACTGAGGTCTGTATTTGTTGAAGAATGGTGTATGTCTTCCACCTTCCTCTTTTGAAAGAACATAAATCTCAGCTTTGAATTCTAAATGAGGAGTTACAGAACCTGGCTTACAGATTACCATTCCTCTTCTGATCTGATCTTTCTCAATACCTCTTAGAAGTAAACCAACGTTATCGCCAGCTTCTCCTCTATCAAGGATTTTTCTGAACATCTCAACTCCAGTAACTGTAGACTTAAGGTTTTCAGCACCCATACCAAGAATATCAACAGGCTCTCCAGAGTTAATAACACCTCTTTCAATTCTACCTGTTGCAACAGTACCTCTACCTGTGATAGAGAAAACGTCTTCAACTGGCATCAAGAAAGGAAGCTCTGTCATACGAGGAGGAATCGGAATATCGTTATCAACCGCATTCATTAGCTCTTCGATTGTAGCTACCCATTTAGCATCTCCATTCAATCCACCTAGAGCAGAACCTCTGATTATAGAGATTGTATCACCAGGGAATTCGTAGAAGCTAAGTAGTTCTCTAACTTCCATCTCAACTAAGTCAAGAAGTTCAGGATCGTCAACTAAGTCAACTTTGTTCATGAAAACAACTAGAGCAGGAACACCTACCTGACGAGCAAGAAGAATATGCTCTCTAGTTTGAGGCATTGGTCCGTCAGTAGCAGCAACCACAAGGATAGCACCGTCCATCTGGGCAGCACCAGTAACCATGTTTTTCACATAGTCAGCGTGACCTGGACAGTCAACGTGAGCATAGTGTCTGTTAGCTGTAGCATACTCCACGTGAGAAGTATTGATAGTAATACCTCTTTCTTTTTCTTCAGGAGCGTTGTCAATAGTAGAGAAATCTCTTTTCTCTGCTAGACCTTTTTCTGACAATACTTTAGTGATTGCGGCAGTCAAAGTTGTTTTACCGTGGTCTACGTGACCTATAGTACCTATATTCACGTGAGGTTTGGAACGGTCAAAAGTTTCTTTAGCCATATTTGAAAATCCTCGGTTTTATTGTTAATTTATAATTTTATAATTATTTAAATGCGATAAAGGAATTTGTAATCTTAAGCTGACTTGCTCTTGAGTTTGAATTTTATGAGCCAGTGACGGGAATTGAACCCGTGACCCCTTCCTTACCAAGGAAGTACTCTACCCCTGAGCTACACCGGCTTAAGAGCACCTCTCCAGGAAGCTCAAAAAAATTGAGCGGGAGACGAGGCTCGAACCCGCGACCTACAGCTTGGAAGGCTGTCGCTCTACCAACTGAGCTACTCCCGCTTTTAATTAATTTGGCTAGTCTGAGATTTTTCCCTTCTCAGAATCAAAATTGGTTCGCAAAGTAAACAAACCATTTTCAATTCCCCAATTTTTCTCGAAACTATTTTTAAATAAAATATATTGTGGGGAGAGAAGGATTCGAACCTTCGAAGTCATATGACGACAGATTTACAGTCTGTTCCAGTTGGCCACTTTGGTATCTCCCCAAACTAATTTGAAAACTTCCTTTTCAAATCAACCTTTTAAACTTGCTGTTTTAAAAAATTGAGCTGCAAAAATAGGTGCTTTTTTATTTAAGTCAAATTTTTGCACCTATTTTTATTGCTTTTTTTTTAATTATTCTTCAGTCTATTAATTATCAACCATTTAAGCTTACATCTTTTTTAATAAATAATTCTATTTAAGCATTTGCAGATAATAATTTGCAGCATTTCTGATTACTTCATGTTTATTTGTTTCTGATATTTTCTTTAACAATTGCTTCCCTTCATTCTTTTCCGCTTCCGGAAGTATCGCCAGATATTGGCTAAAATAACTCAACAATGCATAAGTCCTTCGATCTTCAGAAGTTTGCATATTTTTTTTAAACCATATGTATTTTGTAGTATCCTTCGAATTAATAAAGTAATTGGCCAGAGGTATTATTATGTTAATATTGTCAATAGATTCAAACTCCGGAATCTTTTTTTCAATATTTGCATCTTTTGCCTTTAACAAACTGGAGAGTGACGCTCCAACAACTGAATAGGCCTTTTCATCTAGGCCTTTATAATAAAGATCCACAAATCTCTTATTATCATAAGATGACAATAAATAAATAGCCTGGGCTCTAACTGCAGGCTTACTATCGGATGACGCAATTCTTTCAAGGTCTGGTATATAATTTTCAATATTGGGAATAACATATCTAGAAAACTGATCCAAAGCATAATCTCTTATACCCCAGAATCTATCATTTAGCGCGCCTTTTAATAGACTTTCAAAATCTTTGGTTTTGAATTTTGCCTGAGCCATTTCCTGATTTTCAGCTTTACTCAGATCAAAATAAGCCACCAAGGCATCTTTTCTTCCGAAATACCCATGAGAATTTTTGAATTGAAAAATAAGCTCTTCATCTGTTTTTTCATGAGACTTCTTAGATAAGACTTCATTTTCAGGATCAAAGTGCACAAGATTCGGCTGAGCAGCACAAGGCAGGGAAAAACTCTGCTTTGATTTAGTAAGTTCAAGATGATAGGTATTTTTCATTCCATTTACCCAAACATCAAGCTTAAATGGTATCCTATATATAGGAGTTCTTAAGGTATCCTGTTGCTGTTCCACAGTTAAACTCAACATACCACTGCTATACTGACTTTCAATTTTAAGACTGGGGTGCCCCGGAGCTAAAAACCATTGATTAAAAAACCAATTCAAATCGATTCCGGTCACTTCCTCAAATGCAAGCCTTAAATCATGAATTTCTGCAGGTTTAAACTGATTTCGTTTTAGATACAAATTTAAAGCTTCGAAAAAAGCAGAATCCCCAACAACCGTTCTCAGAGTATGTAAAACCCTTCCTCCTTTATTATAGCTATGTCTATCAAACATATCCTCCCTATCGTGATAATGAAATCTGATCAAAGGTTCCTGTTTGTGATTTGCTTCATCAAAGTATTGCTTCTCTTCTGTTTCAGCATGCTGATCAGCCTCATCCTTTCCGTATTTATAATTCAGCCACAGATATTCAGAATAATTTGCAAATGATTCATTTAATGGTAAGTTAGCCCAGGATTCGGCAGTAACTAAATCGCCAAACCAATGGTGAAATAGTTCATGGGCAATGATTGGATCCCAGCTTTCGTCAAGCAATTCTCTATCATCAGATTGAAGAGCTTCCATAAAAACTGACGCAGAAGTATTCTCCATAGCGCCTGATACAAAATCCCTTACTACAACCTGTGAATATTTATCCCAGGGAAATTTATATTTTAACAATGAGGAGAAAAAAGCAATCATTTCAGGTGTATTCCCAAAAATCGATTTGGCATACTTCCCATACTGAGGTTCTACATAATAATTAATTTTAAAATCATCCCAATCAAATCGTGTATCTGTCATTTGATCTTCGATAATAGAATATTTTCCTATTGCCATCATAAAAAGGTATGGTGCATGAGGAAGATCCTGTTTCCAATAAAAAGTGTTGGTTCCATCTTTATTGGCTTTTTGATAAACCAGTTCTCCGTTAGAAAGAACAGTAAAGGCTGAATCAACTGTAATAAACATTTCCTGAGTAGTCTTTTCATTCGGAGAATCAATGGTAGGAAACCAGCATGAATTGGCTTCGGTTTCACCTTGCGTCCATATTTGAACAGGTTTCTGAGGATCCTTTCCATCTGCGTTTATAAAATACAAACCTCTATCATCAGTGATTGCTTCACTCCCTCCTTTTTTAATTTCATTTGGCTTCGCGGTGTATTTTATTCGGATCAGAAAAGTATCCTTACTTTGATAAACCTTATCAAGAGTAATATCCAGTTTTTCTTTATTATACAAATATTTTAGGGGAATTGCATTTGGGGTTACCAAATCTACAGAATGTATGTCCATTCCCTTTGCATCCAACACAAGTCCTTTTTGAGGATAAAACAGGGGTTTAAAAGTTAAATAGGCTACACCATTAAGGTATTGGTTCTTCCAGTCGAATGAAACTTCCAGTTTAGTATGAAGTAAATCTACCGGCCTTGTTCGTGACGGCTGATAAGGACCATTACTTGTCTTAAAAGTAGGAACACTTTTTTTCTCCTTTTCAGCTACCAGTACTGTTTTATCATTTTTTTTTAATGATTTACAAGAAAATAATAGCAGCAAGAGGGGTATCAGAAAGAACCGCCCTGTTGAAACAGAAAAACTCATACTCAGTTGTTTTTTGATTGATTTAATTATATTTAAGAACGAAATAATATTGAAATGTTAAAAATAAAAACTAGTAATCAAAATTTTATTGAGTTTCATAAAGAAGGTGATAAGCTTATCCTTAATGGAAGTCCTTTAAACTGGGACATTTCCGAACTGGCTTATCAAAAATCTTATCATATTATTAAAGAAAACAAAAGCTATTCTGTGGAAGTATTAAAATTCGACAGAGAGCAGAAGATGCTCTATTTAAGAATAAACGATAAGGAACTTCAGATTACGCTCCAGGATACCAGAGATCTTATGCTCGAAAAACTTGGAGTCAGTAACAAGAGATCCGAAACTCTCAATGACATAAAAGCTCCAATGCCAGGAAAAGTTTTAGAGATAAAAGTAAAAGAAGGTCAGACCATTGAGAAAGGAGAACCTATATTGATCCTTGAAGCCATGAAGATGGAAAATCTGATAAAATCTCCAGGAACAGGTATTGTTAAAAGTATTCAAATTAAGGAAGGACAGAGTGTCGAAAAAAATCAGGTACTGATCAGGTTATAATTTAATTATTAGATAATCATTATTATATTTGCCAAGTTTGCGGTAAAATATCTTCTGAAATGAAATACAAAAGAATTCTTTTAAAACTAAGTGGAGAAGCATTAATGGGAAATCAAAAGTACGGTATAGATCCGGAAGTTCTCATGAGGTATGCAAAAGAAATAAAGGCTGTAAGTGATAAAGGTGTTCAGCTGGCAATTGTTATCGGAGGAGGTAATATATACAGAGGTGTTGAAGCTGCGGCTACAGGAATAGACAGAGTTCAGGGCGACTATATGGGAATGCTTGCTACTGTGATAAATGCAATGGCCCTTCAAAGCGCACTAGAAAATATTGGTCTTTATACAAGATTAATGTCTGGTATTAAGATAGAACAAGTTTGCGAGCAATTCATCAGAAGAAGAGCGGTAAGACATCTTGAGAAAGGACGAATTGTAATTTTCGGAGCAGGTACTGGAAACCCATATTTTACTACAGATTCGGCAGCAAGCTTAAGAGCTATTGAAATTGAAGCTCAGGCTGTTCTTAAAGGAACGAGAGTGGACGGAATTTATTCATCAGATCCTGAAAAAGATCCAACAGCAACAAGATTCTCCAACATTTCATTTAAGGAAGTATATCAAAAAGGTTTACAGATCATGGATATGACAGCCTTCACCCTTTGCAAAGAAAATGGTTTACCAATTATCGTATTTGATATGAATAAACCTGGCAACCTTTTGAAGATCGCAGAAGGTGAAGATGTCGGTACACTGGTAACAATGTAATTTTATTATATAACTTATTTTTCCAAATGGAAGAAATTCAATTATACCTGGACGAAGCAAAGGATGCAATGCAAAAAGCATTGAAGCATACTGAAGCTGAATTCGCTAAAATACGTGCCGGCAAAGCTATGCCGTCAATGGTTCACGGAGTTTCTGTAAGCTATTATGGTATAGACACGCCGTTAGAACAAGTGTCGTCAATCACTACTCCGGATGCAAGAACAATTTTGATCAAGCCTTTCGAAAAAAAGCTGATCTCTGAAATTGAAAAGGCTATTAAAGACAGTAATCTTGGTTTCAATCCTCAAAATGACGGTGAAAACATCAGAATCTCTTTACCTCCTCTTACTGAAGAGAGAAGAAAAGCTCTTGTAAAACAAGTGAAAGGTGAGTCAGAAAATGGAAAGATCGGCATCCGTAATATCAGAAAAGACACTAATGAAGAATTAAGAAAACTTCAAAAAGAGGGTGCTTCAGAAGATGAAATCAAAAAAGCCGAAGAGAAAGTACAATCTTTGACTAATGACTTTATTGCAAAAATAGATCAGGTTTTAGCTAAGAAAGAAGCTGAAATAATGACTGTTTAATTCAATATTTTAACGGTAGAGATTTTTATTTTTAATAAAAGTCTCTACCTCTTGAGTTATCATATATTTTACAGAAAGATTTTTTTTGATTGACTGCCTGATGTAAGTAGCAGAAATATCCAGTAAAGGAGCCTCCACAAACCTTACATTTTTATGATTTTTCAATTCACAATCACCTGAATCCGGCCTTGGATAAACATACAATTCAAAATACTCCAGTATACTGTTGAAATTTTTCCATTTGGGAAGTTGACAAAGGTTATCCTCTCCGATAATAAGAACAAACTTATTTTTAGGAAATTTCTCCTGAATATAAGTCAGCGTATCTATAGTATAACTCGGCTTAGGTAAATGGAATTCAACATCGCTGACGCGAAATTTCGGATGATCCATTATGGCCAGATTTACCATATCATACCGGTCAAACTCGTGAAGTAAAGTATTATTTTTTTTCAGAGGATTCTGGGGTGTCACAACATACCATACTTCGTCAAGGTCAGCATGCTCAGCCATTACGTTCCCGATAATCAGGTGACCTATGTGGATAGGGTTAAACGAACCAAAAAAAAGACCAACTTTCATGAAACGCTAAACTATCAACCTTTTTGAGGAAAACTGATTTTTCCATTAAGAAAATCATCTACTAGTTGTTGAGCTCCTTTTAATGCCTCTTCCAAATCATTATTTACCAAAGTAATATCAAACTGATTTTCAAAGCTCATTTCAAATTTCACTTTGAATAATCTCGCAGAAATACTTTCCTCTGTATCTGTTTTTCTTTCTCTCAGTCTTTGTTCCAAAACTTCCATAGATGGACATTTCACAAAAATTGCTAATGCCTTATCACCATAGAATTTTTTCAGACTAAGGCCGCCTTTAACATCAACATCGAAAACTGCACTTTTCCCTTCACTCCAAATTCTGTTAATTTCAGATTTTAAAGTACCATAGAATTGGCCGGGGTATACTTGTTCCCATTCAACAAAATCTTCTTGATCAATTTTTTGTTTGAATTCTTCTGGGGTAAGGAAATAATAATCTTTTCCATAAGTTTCATTACGACCTCTTTTGTCGCGTGTACAAGCAGAAATTGAGTATCCCAGATTATTATTTTTGGCAAGCAGATGCTTGACAATAGTCGTTTTACCAGATCCAGAGGGAGCTGAAAAAATGATTAATTTGCCATCTTCCATAGACAAATTTAAAAACTTTCGTTCAATTTATCCTTAATATTCGCTATTAAGGCCGAAGGAACGGGCTTTTTTTCGATTTTGCTTTTTAAAACCTCCTTTACATTTTTATCAAGATTATAGCTTTGATAACATGGCATGCATTCTTCTATATGTTTTTCCAGAAATTGTTTCTGATTATCAGAAGCTTCTCCATCTATTAAAAGATGAAGCGCATGCAAACACTCATTACATTCAGAGATTTTTCCCTTATCCATTCGAGTTAAATTGTTCGCAATCATACGGAATTTTTCTTATTTGTTATAGCCCATTGTACCAGCATAAGCTTTCAACTTTTCCTTTAATAAGTTTCTAGCCCTATGCAATCTTGACCTAACTGTACCGATAGGAATATCAAGAATTTTGGCCATTTCTTCATAAGTAAATCCCTCAAGGTCGCAAAGAATAATAATAGTTCTGAAATCCACTGCCAATGCATTCAGCGCAGTAGCAACCTCATCCCCAATCATTTCCTGCAAAGATTCTATCCTAAGATCGGTGGTGATACTTTCATCCACGTCATCTGAGTTATAATAAGACTCTACTTCCTGATAATCAACCTTTGAAGGTTCCTTGCTTTTCTTTCTAAAATCATTTATAAAGCTGTTTTTCAATATTCTGAACAGCCAGGCTTTAGCATTTGTACCTTGCTCGTATGAATTAAAGAATCGATAAGCCTTTAAATAGGTCTCTTGTACAAGATCATTTGCATCGTCTTCATCAAGGGTCAGACGATAAGCAAAATTATAAAGAGAATCAATTAAAGGCATAAACTCCTTTTCAAACTGAGCATCTTTCTCCGCTTTGCTTAAATCCTTTCTTATATTTTCTCTATTCTCTTCCATTTAAAGTATTATTTATAATTTTACTTAATGAATAAAGTAATTATCGTACCATATTTACGATTCCTTAAAGTAGAACATTAAAATTTCTGCATTTGTTGTGTTTGGAATCCCAAGGAAACCAACACTCTAATTTTCAAAGACTTTTAAATCAAGAAAAATATTTATTACCCTTAATTAATGGATTCACAAAACCAATATTATTTAATTTTTGTAAGAATATGCCTTTTTGTCATAATCATAGGGATGTTCACTATGGATAGTTTCCATATCCTTGCAAACCAAGGCATACTAGCTTTAACAGGATTTGCTTTACTTTATTTTTTATTGAATATCAGAAATTTTAGCGTTTTTCTAGTTGAAAAAAGATTTTCAGTTTTCATCCTTATTTTTATTACATTCATAATAAGTCTTTTAAAAACGAATCCTGAAAATCAAAAATATGCAGCCCTACAATTTGAACTGCATTATCAATTTCTTGCATTGCCATTTTTATTTGCTGTGCTTCCTCCCTTTCCCAAAAAACTCTATTACGATACTTTTTTTCTCTTTCTTCTCATTGTTTTTGTTTGCTCGGTGGGTAGCACTGCTATTTACTTTCAAAATAAAGAATACTTTGACTGGGCATATGGCAAATCACATCTGATACCCACCCCCATAAATCATGTTCGCTATAGTCTAATGGTTACCTTCGCGATATTTGTCTCCTTTTATCTATTAGTGAAAAATTATTTTAATGATCTTTTCTTTAAATTTCTGAATATTGCAATCCTTATATTTCTCATCTTTTATCAGCATCTTCTAGCTGTCAGATCTGGATTAGTTGCGTTTTATGCAGTACTTCTATTAATTATCTTTTATTCAATAACTTCAAAAAACTTTAAAAATGGCATTCTAGTTTTTTTAGGTGCAATTGCATTAATTACGATTTCGTTCTTTTCACTTGATACCCTGAGGAATAAATGGGGATATACAATGTATGACTGGAACTTAAGTGATATTAAAGATAAAGCAAATCATTACTCTATTGGAAAAAGGTTAGTCTCTCAGCAGGTAACATTCGAGTTGTTCAGAGATCATCCAATTTTTGGAGTAGGTGAAGGAAACTTAGAAGCTGAGGTAAGAAAAGGTTACGAAAAAAACTTCTCATACGTAGAACCGGCTAATCGACTGAGTCCACATAATCAATACCTAAGAACACTTGCAGCTACTGGCATTCTGGGATTTATCATCTTTATGTGCTGTTTTTATTTTCCATTGTTCTCGGGCAAAAATTACAAATCCAAAATTCTTTTGTCCATATACATTATTACCTCTGTTTCATTCTTGTTTGAAGACACACTAGAAACCAAGGCAGGCCTGACATTTACTTTTTTCTTTATCATGTTTTGCCTTCATTACACAAAAGCGATAAGGTCGGACAGGGATTTAATTCATGATTTAGAGAAGAGACAAAGTTAAGGTTAGTCAAATTTCTAGGGATTTGTTAAGGTTTAATTAATTTATGAAAAATATACTGATAAGCAGAACTGATAACCTTGGAGATGTAGTACTTACTTTTCCTATGGCTGCATATCTAAAAAAACATTTTCAGGGTTCCAGAATTTTGTTTCTTGGGAAAAAATATACAGCAGATCTAATAAAGGCATGCAACTCTATTGATGAATTCATTTCAAGAGAAGACCTCATAAGGGATCCCGATATTTTAAGATTAAAGAATATAGAGGCTGTCATATTTGTGTATCCAGACAAAAAGATTGCAAAAATATGCAAGCAAAATGACATATCGATCCGCATTGGTACCAGTCACAGAATATTTCACTGGTTTTATACCAATAAAAGAATAAATTTTTCCAGAAAGAAATCTAATCTCCATGAAGCTCAGTTAAACTTCAAATTGCTTAAAGGGATAGGAATAAAAGAAATTCCATCCACTGAATCTCTGGGGGAACTACTCGATGTATCCCCAAAAATTGACATTCCAGAGTCGATAAAATCCGATCTTGAGCATGCGAGAAAAAAGATTATACTTCACCCCAAATCAAAAGGAAGCGCCAGAGAATGGCCTCTAGAAAACTATTTTTTTCTTGCCCAAAAATTAATTTCAGCAGGCTATACACCCGTAATTACAGGCACAAAAGAAGAAGGCGACAAAATCCGAAAGGAACAAAACAACTTTTTTTCTCTTCCTGAATTGATTGATCTTACTGGCAAAGTTTCTTTGGGAGAACTTATTTCGGTTATTTCCAAATCAGAGGGGCTTATAGCATGTAGTACAGGACCACTACATATTGCTTCTGCCCTGGGAGTAAATACGATAGGCTTCTATCCTCCAATAAAGCCAATGCATGCAGGAAGGTGGAAACCCTTGGGAAAATTATCTACAGTATTATCGCTGGACAAAGAATGTACGGATTGTTCCAAAGGTGGAAATTGTGCATGTATTGAATCTCTAAGAGTAGAACAGGTTTTTACCATTATTGAGAAATGGGATACAAAAAACGATTAAGTAAAACCACCAATAGTGTATATAACAAAGCCTTAATATCTAATTTTAATTTAAAAATCAGTCTTGATAACCCATTAGTTAAGATCAATAATTTAATAAAAGGACATTCAGAAAATACTTTGATTCATCTAGAATTAAAAGTATCTCCTAACTATATACTTCATTCTGACATTCATATGTAATACTTGCCAACCTGTAATTTTAAACATGCCATTCCTGGTATTTTCTTACAGATTTTATTACATCATAAATTTAAAGTAATAAAAAAGATTAGGCCACTTACTTAACTGGTAATTAATCATTTAGACTAGTTACCTGGAAATTAAAAGGTAATCACGGCAGTTTAAGGAATAATAAGATTATAATGGAAAGAAAAAAAACGTCAGATTCCCATGGAGCAATTGGTAGGGAATAGACCTTCTTATTAAAGTGGATATAATTTAATAACTTTGCTTAAGTTTATATTATAGTTTACAATCCAATATCATGAAAATATATTTAAGGCTCATTTCGTTTGCCAAGCCTCTAGAAAAATTTGCAATTCCATATATAATCTTTGCTATGCTCAGCATTATTTTTGGTCTTTTGAATTTCACCCTTCTTATACCAGTATTTAATTTGTTGTTTTCTGAAAACCCTTCTGAGTCTTTGAATAAAGTGACTCAGTTGCCTTCATTCACTTTAGACTATGATTATTTTAAAGAGGTATTTTATTATTATCTGTATAAAGCAGCCCAATCTTCAGATCAGAAACTTGCAGCGCTTTTTTATATTTGCGGTGTTATTTTCACATCGGTTTTTTTATCAAACCTTTTCCGTTACCTGTCTCAGATTGTACTTGAGGACTTGCGAATTCACACACTTTTGAATTTAAGAAAAACAGTTTTTAATAATGTGCTAAACTTGCACCTTAGCTTTTTTTCAAATGAGAAAAAAGGAGATATAATGGCAAAGATTTCCGGTGATGTGCAAGTAGTGCAAGGATCTATAACAAATACCTTAATTGTTTTTTTCAGGGAACCAGTGACTATTATTTTTTATTTCTTCGCTCTTTTTAAGTTATCTGCTTCTTTGACCTTTTTTACGATTTTCTTTATTCCTGTTTCAGGATTAATAATAGCTACAATTGTAAGAAAGCTTAAACAAGCAACATCCGATGCTCAAACATCAATGGGAATAATGCTAAGCATTCTGGATGAAGCACTTACAGGACTACGTGTAATCAAAGCTTTTAATGCTATATCTTATGTCCAGGATAAATTTCAACAGGAAAACATCAGGTACTCTACTGCTTCCAGAACAATGGTGAAGAAAAACGAACTTGCATCTCCTGTATCTGAATTGATGGGTGTTACTGTAGTAGTTGGAATCCTTTTATATGGTGGTGCAATGGTATTGGAGGGGAATAATTCCCTCAAACCTGAAGAATTTATAGCTTACATTGCAATATTCAGTCAAGTACTTAGACCGGCTAAGGCTATGACAGGCTCATTTTCCCAAATACAACACGGTATCACTGCAGGAGAAAGAGTACTACAATTAATTGATACAGAACCTGCAATTAAGAATAAACCAAATGCAATAGAGTTAAAAAACTTCGAACAAGAAATTTCCTTTGAGAATGTTAAATTCTCTTATGATGAGCATAAAACAATTCTTAATGGAGTCAACTTTAAACTCCAAAGAGGTAAAACTATAGCATTAGTAGGACCCTCCGGAGGAGGTAAATCTACTATTTCGGATCTTATTCCAAGATTTTATGACCCTACGGAAGGTTGTATAAAGATTGATGGTAATGATATTAAAGATTGCACTGTGGAATCTGTAAGAGATATGATGGGAATAGTAAATCAGGAATCTTTGTTATTTAATGATACCATTCACAACAATATTGCCTTCGGAAAACCAAACATGTCAAGGGAAGATGTTATTCAGGCAGCTAAAATTGCAAATGCTCACAATTTTATAATGGAGTCTGAATACGGGTATGACACCGTTATAGGCGACAGAGGTGTAAAGCTGTCGGGAGGTCAAAAACAACGTATTAGCATTGCTAGGGCTGTTCTAAAAAATCCGCCTATCTTAATACTGGATGAAGCAACCTCTGCCCTTGACACAGAATCTGAAAAACTGGTTCAGGATGCCCTTAACAACTTGATGAAAAACAGAACTACGCTTGTTATTGCACACAGATTAAGCACTATTCAAAATGCTGATGAAATTCTGGTTATAGAAAAAGGGAAAATTGTGGAAAGAGGTACCCATCAGCAACTACTTACTTTTGAAGATGGGGTGTATAACAAGCTTACAACAATGCAAGCATTGTAAAAGCGAGAATAAATAAGCTACTGATGGGATGGAGACCGTAAATTCTACTCTTTCAAAATGTAGAATTTACGGTCAATTTCATTAAAAATCTTTTAGATTTTTGTTTTCAACCTTAAGAATCTCGGGTTCATTAATGGTACGGGCTTTTCTACAGTTATCAGTTCTGGTACAGGTTTCCAGAGTATTCTCTTTATCCTTTAGATTATAGATTTTAATCCAGTCTATGACAAAACGCTGAGGAAATTTTACTTCCGATATTGAAGGGGAATTTCCCAAGGCCAGGTTTGCAATCAAATACATCTCCGCAGACACGGAAGGAACATAATCTGTTACAGTTCGAATCTCCTTTCCATCAATATAAAAAACAAGTTTATTATTTAGCCAGGCGGCAGAGAAAATATGAAAGTCATTGAAAAAAGGTTGTTTTTCACAATATTCAATAAAACAACCCTGCCTATTTCTATTTCCATCACACCAGAAGACGTTATTGGTTCCACATTTGAAATTATTACCCCAATACTCAAAGATATCTATTTCCCTGTATCCATCAGTCTGAGGAGAGCAGTCTCCATTCCACATCCAAAAGGCAGGCCACAAAGTCTGTTCTCTGCCCTCAGGCATTTTACATCTTATTTCAAACAAGGCATTTCCTTTCACCATATTTTTATAGTGGATCCAGCCTGAAGCATAATTATAAGTGATCCCATTAGAGGCCATTTCGGGCTTAGGAAGAGATTGAGCTGTAATCACCAGATTCCCATCGGAAACAGACAACTGTTCCCATTTATAAATTTGTAGTTCGTCTTGACCATGATTGTCTCCAAACAAGTACCAGTTTTCAGACAAGTCTTTGACAGACCCATTGAAATCATCCTCAAAAGTTAAGTTCCAGTCTTGGTAATCAATTCCACAAGGTTCAGATGATTTCTCTGCATTGTCATTCATTATTGGTTCATTTCTTTTTCCCGAAGAAGAATTAACTAAAGACCGCTGGCCGAAGAGTACTGACGAATGGAAAAGTAAAATCAGGATTTGAATATGGATTAACTTCATAATATAACTCACAAAAGCTCACTTTTTAAATTACAACTATTTTAATCTGCAATTCGATTATTAAGCATTTCAAACTCTCTGTATAAGAGCAATTATACCTCTATTGGAAAGTGAAAGTGTAAAACTTTTCCTTATTCA
This sequence comes from Sporocytophaga myxococcoides, assembly GCF_000775915.1. Taxonomy (NCBI): domain Bacteria; kingdom Pseudomonadati; phylum Bacteroidota; class Cytophagia; order Cytophagales; family Cytophagaceae; genus Sporocytophaga; species Sporocytophaga myxococcoides. The sequence goes on along the minus strand of NZ_BBLT01000010.1, from coordinate 87,822 downwards.
AAATATTTTGTAATTTTACTAGCATATAATGCGTTTTTAGTTGATATTAATCTTTATCCCAAAAGGATATGGCCAAAAAGTTCTTATCAATAGGATTCTGTCTCACGTTACTTTTATTCTCATTTACTCCCTTAGAGCGCAGATCCTTAAGGGTGAAAACAATTGTTATTGATCCCGGACATGGAGGAAAAGATCCTGGATGCATGAAGAACAAAACCAAGGAAAAAGATATAGCACTTGATATAAGCCTGAAAGTAGGCCAGCTTATTCAGGAAAATATGCCGGACGTAAAGGTTATTTTTACCAGAAAAGATGATCGATTTGTAGAACTTCATGATAGAGCAGGTATTGCAAATAAAAATCATGCAGATCTTTTTATTTCGGTGCATGTGAATTCTGGCCCCGCCGGAATGCATGGAACTGAAACATATTGCATGGGACTTCATAAAACAGAGCAGAATCTTGAAATAGCTCAAAGAGAAAATTCATCTATTCTGATGGAAGATGACCACAAAGAAAACTATGAAGGATTTGACCCTAATTCACCTCAATCCTATATTTTGTTCTCCTTATATCAGAATGCCTTTATGCATAGCAGCATGAAGCTTGCTCACAAGATTGAAACAGAATTTAAACAGAGTAATAAGAGACATAGCAGAGGCGTAAAACAAGCAGGTTTTCTTGTATTATGGAAGACTTCTATGCCTAGTGTACTTGTGGAAACTGGATTTATCACAGATACAGCAGATTTTAAAATACTCAATTCTGAATCAGGCAGATTTGATTCCGCCTGGGGCATCTATAGTGCTATAGAAGATTACAAAAAAGATATTGAAAGTGTAGGTTTAGAGGATTAAATTTCCAATTTACACAATTCTGTGATTCCCAAACAGAATGTTCTCTATCTACAAATTAACATTGCCTTCATTTCTGGAAAGAGAATTCATTCAGCTTATAGAGAATATTTCTTTCAAAAATGCATTTATAATCTGAAAATCACATTTAAAAAAAACTAAGAATGATGCTGAGAGACTAAAATCATTTTCAAAGATTTCATCTATAGAAAGTATTTTTTAGGGCCTGTTCTATTTTAACTTATGCCCATTAAAGCGCTATAATGAATTAAGAAAAAGAACCAGAAGAGTCTTTAGGAGAAGAGTAAATATGATCATCATCATTGTTATTATCCAGCTTCTTTAAAGCAGAATACACCTTTGTCTTTGACAGAGACAAAGGCTTACGTTGCCTGAAATTAGAAATATTTTTCAGGTCTCCCACTAGCTGGTTTTTCAAATTTCTCCACAAAGATTCTTTTTCTATCTCAATACCCTCTTTAAGATTTGCAAGAATTCTAAAGCTTATTACTCCAAGGATTACTGAAAAAACAAAAGGGAAATCCCATGATTGCAAACTTATAAAATGAATGGCCTCTTTCATATCAGGACCAGAATAGTTAAAGCCTATTGACAAATCCTTTAGAGTAAAGTAACCGGAAACCATACCTGACAACAAGGGCCCAAAACCTGCAAAAATAGAGTTACTCATATTCATAGAAATGAGAAAAACAGATCCTTTTCCTTTTGGAGCAAGTTTTAAACCGATATTCCCTACAGCAAGAGAAATTCCACCATTGGCGATACCGATCAGGATATGAATAACAACCAGCAATGGAAGGGTAAAGAAATGCTTTGCCGGAAAAGTAGTATAAGTCCATGCAAGAACAGACAACATATACAAAGGGACACAAATCCTAAGCACAGCCTTGTTATTTAATGTATCGGAATATTTGCCCCAGAAACCAAGAGAAAGAATTGTAACCAGCTGAGCTAGCACAGTAAGACCAATAACAGTACTAACAGGATAATGCAACTGGCTGAGCAGGTATACAGAGAAGAAAGGTGTTGCAAAATTTGAAGCGAGGTTCCATAAAACAGTAAAACCAATAAGTGTTCTCAGATTTTCATTGGCAAAAGGTCTTGTCAATTCTTTAAATGAAAATACCGGAAACTCCTTCATAGTAGGTTCATGTGTTTGAGAAAGCAAAAAGGTACTAAGTAACCCCAATCCTCCTGCTACCAAAAAAAAGCATCCAAAGACGAATCTCATCTTTTCATGACCTGCAAAATGATCAAGGACAAATCCGGTAAAAAATGATACTGCAACTGCAAAAGCCTGAGCCCATCGGATTCTGTTGCTAAAAAACCTTCCTAACTGATCTGAAGGGATAAGATCATGCATCCAAGAAGTCCAGGAACCACCCGAAATAGCACCCACAAAATTATGAACAAACATTACTCCTATCAGAAGGTAAATCAACCAGCTTCCCTCCGAGAACAAACAGGCAAATCCCAAGATCAACAAGGGAAATCTTCCTAAAAAAGAAAATATGACACAAACCTTTCTTCTACTTTTGATTTTATTCAGAAACCAAACTGAGAACAATTGAAAAAGATTGGCAAAAACAGGAATACATGCAAGCAAACCAAGCTGAAAGCCTGATGCACCTAATAATAGTGCAAAGGCAATCAAAACGGGACCACCGCTGAAACCGGACATAGACTGAGAAACGATACCATCAGAGAGTACCAATTTCTTTGCCCTTTCGAGTGAGTGAAAATTATCTTCCAAAGCTGATTAAACTGAATAGGGGAACACGTTTATAAACGATAAAAAGCGGAAAAAAATTTCCGGAAAATAGCATTGACAGAAACAATTGTAATACTTATATTTACTATAGATTTGATTGATCAAGCTGCAAGGGATATAGGCTTTGTTTTAACTGAAAAATAAACTACCGATATGAAAACCTTAAAAGAATTTTTAAAATCAACCATTATCAACCTATGCATATTCAGCACAACAGTTATAGCTTTTTATGCAAGCGCTATATTCTTCACCATACTTCTTCTGGAAGAAATTTACTTTAATCGTCCCAATCAGGTTTTAAAAGAAGATTTTGAATTACTTATTCAGAAGCTTCATAATGCTCCGGAAATTCTTCGGGAAATCCTTTATCCAAATCAGGATAATAAAGGTGTAAAAATGGCGAAAGAAGGATTTTAAACACCTAACATTTCAGGCGTTTCCTTGTTGTATTTTCAAAAGGTAAAATATGGAAAACCCCGAATATTTTGAAGAACCTGAAAGTGAAGATCTTGGTGATATTGAGGATTCTAAATTTGGAAGAAAAAGGCAAAACCTGGAGATGCTTCCCATTCAAGAACTTAGAAAAAGAGCAGAATTAAGGAAGATCAAGGATTTTGAAAGCCTTAATAAGCAAAAGCTTATAGAAGCACTACATAAATACGACGAATCAAAGCAAAAAAGGTAAAGGACCGGAATCCGACAGCAGGTTATTTTGTTTCGCAATATTGTTGAAAACTTTTGAAGAATATCAATTAATTTTAGAATTCAACTTTATTGTTAAATACCGAAATGCCGGATTTCGCACATTTACACGTACATACCCAATTTTCCCTTCTTGACGGAGCAGCCAACATCACAGATCTGATGAAAAAGGCTCAGAAAGATGAGATGAAAGCTGTTGCAATTACCGACCATGGGAACATGTTTGGAGTTTTTAAATTTGTTGCAGAAGCAAACAAATACAATGTAAAGCCTATAGTCGGGTGTGAATTTTATCTGGTAGAAGATCGTCATAAAAAATCATTTACCAAAACTGATAAGGACGTCCGCCGCCATCAGCTCCTGCTCGCTAAAAATGCTGAAGGATATAAAAACCTCGCCAAGCTTTGCTCCCTCGGCTACATGGAAGGACTTTACGGAAAGTATCCTAGAATAGATAAGGAATTAATCTTAAAATACCATAAAGGGCTTATTGCGACCACATGTTGTATAGGAGCCGAAGTACCCCAAACAATTCTCAGAAAAGGAGAAGAAGAAGGTGAAAAAGTCTTTAAATGGTGGCTGGATCTTTTTGGAGAAGATTATTATGTAGAGCTTCAGCGTCACGATATTCCGGAGCAGAATATAGTAAATGAAGTGCTTATAAAATTTGCACTGAAACACAAGGTAAAAATTATTGCCTCCAATGACTCTCATTATGTAGATCAGGAAGACTCCAATGCTCATGACATTCTGCTTTGCATCAACACAGGAGAAAAACAAAGTACCCCTACCAATAAAGAATTTTCTGACGACGGCGCCTTTACCAAAGGAACCCGTTTTGCATTTTACAACGATCAGTTTTATTTCAAGACTAAAGCTGAAATGGGGAAACTTTTTCACGATATCCCTTCCGCTGTAGATAATACAATAGAGATCGTGGATAAAGTGGAAAGTCTGAAACTCAAAAGAGATATTCTGCTTCCCAACTTCCCTATCCCTGATTCATTTAAAGTCAATACGGGGCCGGATGCCGATGTTCTTAATCAGTGGGAATATTTAAAGCATTTAACCTTTGAAGGGGCAAGAAAAAAATATCAGGAAATAACACCTGAAATTGAAGAACGTCTCAATTTCGAATTATTTACCATCAAAACGATGGGGTTTGCAGGTTACTTCCTTATCGTACAGGATTTCATCAATAAAGGAAAAGAGATAGGCGTATTCGTGGGGCCAGGAAGGGGTTCGGCGGCAGGCTCTGCTGTTGCTTATTGTGTTGGTATTACCAACATAGATCCGATCAAGTACGATTTGCTTTTTGAACGTTTCCTGAATCCGGACAGAAAGAGCATGCCCGATATTGATACCGACTTTGACGATTCCGGTCGTCAAAAGGTAATAGATTATGTTGTTGAAAAATATGGGAAAACTCAGGTAGCCCAAATTGTAACCTATGGTTCCATGGCGGCTAAAATGAGTATCAAGGATGTTGCAAGAGTTCTTGATCTTCCGCTTAGCGATTCCAATGCCCTGGCAAAACTGGTTCCTGAGAAACCAGGAATTGAGCTCAACAGAGTTCTGACGGCCCCTATTGACGGTCCCGGCAGTCTAAGTGAAAAAGAAGGGCTTAACGGTGATGATCTTGACGGTGTAAAAAAACTCCGTGAAATCATGAACGGAAAAGATCTTCAGGCCAATGTACTAAAAGAAGCCCTCGTCCTTGAAGGATCAGTAAGAGGTACAGGAGTTCATGCTGCAGGTATCATCATTGCTCCTCAGGACCTTTCTGACCTGATGCCGGTAGCAACCTCCAAAGACTCTGATCTTCTGCTTACACAGTATGACGGTAAAGTAATTGAAGATGCGGGAGTAATCAAGATGGACTTCCTGGGCTTAAAAACCCTGACCATTATAAAGGATGCCCTTGCTCTGATAAAAAAGAATAAGGGGATTGAAATTGAGATTGATGAAATTGATCTGGAGGATCAAAAAACATTTGAGCTCTACCAAAGAGGTGAAACCAACGGAACCTTCCAGTTCGAGTCTGTGGGTATGCAGAAATACCTGAAGGAACTGAAACCAGATAAGTTTTCTGACCTTATTGCGATGAACGCCCTTTATCGTCCTGGGCCTCTTGAATATATTCCTAACTATATCCGCCGTAAACACGGAAAAGAACCTATTACCTATGATATTCCTGAAATGGAGCAATACCTGAAGGATACATATGGTATTAACGTTTATCAGGAGCAGGTAATGCTTCTGTCTCAGAAGCTTGCCAACTTCAGTAAGGGAGATGCCGATGTTCTTCGTAAGGCCATGGGTAAAAAGGATAAGGCGACTCTGGACAAGATGAAGAGCAAATTTATGGAAGGTTGCGGAGCAAACGGCCACGATCTTAAAGTTGCTGACAAGGTCTGGACCGATTGGGAAGCATTTGCCTCCTACGCTTTCAACAAATCTCACTCTACCTGTTATGCCTTTGTGGCATTCCAAACCGCATATTTAAAGGCACACCATCCGGCAGAATATATGGCCTCGGTATTAACTCACAACATGAGTAATATCGATAAGATCTCCTTCTTCATGGATGAGTGTAAGAAAATAGGATTAACAGTTCTGGGGCCTGATATCAATGAAAGTTCCATGACCTTTGACGTTAACAAGGAAGGTAAAATCCGTTTCGGACTAGGGGCCATCAAGGGAGCAGGAGAAGCTGCAATTGCAGCAATTATCTCTGAAAGAGAAGAAAACGGTCCTTATACAGACCTGTTTAATCTGGTACAAAGAGTGAACCTTCGTACCATGAATAAGAAAACATTCGAATGCTTTGCTTATGCAGGAGCCTTTGATTCGTTTGGTCTTCATCGCGCACAATACTTCTTTGTAACCGCAGAGAAAGACAATACAAGTACAATAGAAAAAATCATCAGATACGGATCCGCTTATCAGCAGGATAAAGATGCGAACCAACAGAGCCTATTTGGTGGTTCTAGTAGTGTTGAAGTAGCGAAACCAAAGATTCCGGATTGTGAGCTATGGAGTGAAATTGAGAAATTAAAATTTGAGCGTGATGTCGTAGGATTTTATATTTCAGGACACCCGCTTGATCAATACAAAATGGAAATTGACAATTTCTGTACTTGTCCTGCAGATAAAGTTTTCGACTACAAAAACAGAGAAGTTTCTGTAGCAGGAATAGTAGGAACTGCGAATGTCAGGCAGATGAAAAACGGTAAATCCTTCATCGTATTCAGTCTGGAAGATTTTGATGGTAAAATAGAAATGGCTCTTTTTGGAGAAGATTATCTTAAGTTTGCACATTGGATAAAGCCAGGAGAGTTTTTACACATTCGCGGTAAAGTGCAACAAAGGTATAACGGCGATCAATGGGAATTCAAACCGCTTAATATTAGCTTATTGGCTGATATCAGGCAAAAAATGGTAAAAGGAGTATCTGTTAAATTAAATATCCAGGGATTAAAACCAGAGACATTAAATAGTCTGGAGGAAGTAATCACTGGAAACCTAGGCAATACGGAATTGAAATTTACGCTCTCTGATGACACGGAAAACATTCACGTTGAGCTATTTTCGCGAAAATTCAAAGTAGACCCAAACAATACCTTACTCGACCAGTTAAAAAATCTTAATGAGGTGGAGTATAAAATTCTATTTTGATAGAACCTAAATATTTAAAAAAATAGTATGTTTACGGTCTGGTAATAATTAATAAACCTCTTTTTATTTTAAAAATATGGGAAAAGCAATAGAAATCACAGACGCTAATTTTGAAGATATAACCAACACAGATAAACCTGTGCTAGTTGATTTCTGGGCTGAATGGTGCGGACCCTGCAAAATGATCGGTCCGGTTGTAGAAGAACTTGCTGCTGACTATGAAGGAAAAGCTATAATAGGAAAAGTAGATGTTGACAACAACCCTAACACTTCAGCAAAATTTGGTATCAGAAGTATTCCAACTCTTCTGGTAATTAAAAATGGAAAAATTGTTGAAAAACAAGTTGGCGCTGTACCTAAGAATGTTCTTAGCCAAAAGATTGAAGCTCATTTATAATTTATAATGATTTTCATAAAATAAAAAGAGACTGTCCTATAAGACAGTCTCTTTTTATTTTATCAGACTTCCTCCCTTAAGCACTTTATAATTTATCCCAATGATATAAACATAAATCTAAAGCCATAACAAAGAGAATAAGGTAACTAAAAACAAATTTCATTTTGTAAAGCTTAAATATACATAGCTACTATACAATTAAAATGAAATATATTTTATTATTGTTATCTGCGTTAACATCATGCCTTGATAGTCTTAAAGTTAAAAACGGAATTGCTTATGAAGCCAGCGAAGGATTAACACTTGCCAAAGACAGCATTAATTATGATAAATTATTTCAAAGACTCGAACGATCAGAAGCTGACTTTTTTCTGACTTTAAAGCCTGTCAAAACAGAACCGCAAATCAAGAAGGAAAATAGTTTTCTGGTGACACAAGTTCAAGTTAACGATTATAGAAAGGTTACTATAGTTGCATCGAAACCAATAATTCAAAAAGCTACAAATGAAATCAAAGATGTAATATTAATCAAGGAACCTAAGCTTGACGAAACAATTAAAATTAAAAATGAAATTAAACCTATAATTATTAAAGATTCAGTCCTTCCACTTGTAAAACCTGCTTTGGATACAGTATGGACAAAAATCGATAAAGGCGATACTGAATTTGAGGAAATGGAGTATAGTAAAAAGACTAAAAAGAAAAAGAAGTTTTTATTCTTTAAAAAAGAGAAATCTGAAACAGATTGATTGTAACAATTATCTTTTAGGTATAATCCAGTCTGAATGTTTAAAATGATACCAGGTAACCTGAGCCAGATCTACCTTGGGGTCAATGAAAGCTTCAAGATCTCTTCCATTTAAACTTAAACGTGAGTCAGCAAAGATCTGCACAGACTTCTCTCCTTTTTCTTCCATCTCCTGTTTTAGGTACTGCACATATTGCCATATCATATCAGGATCTGAACACATTGAGTGGTACTGAGAAATTGATATTTTATTCTGAGGATAATCATGTATAAGCATTCTTCCCTGAGCATCTTTCACAATAAATGACAGAACCCCATGCTTGGAATTTAACATCATTCTCCAGGCCATAGAATAACCTTCTTCATTCCAGTTTACATCTCCTTCATAATGCCAATGTCGCAAAGGTAAATATATCTGAATAATTGCATAAAATATTAGAGCATAAGCTAGTGAAGGTTTCTTATCTTCCTCCTTTAATGTATTCTCAATTTGAACTTTAAATAAAACCTTACCAATTATAGATGGAGGAAAATAGAGAATTAATGAACCGATCATTAAAAAAGGAAATGTACCAACCTGAAATACAACTGCATTAAAAAGGTTAAAGAAAACAGCCATCACAACAGCATATTTTCTTGTCTTTGACCAAAGTAAAAGTGGTACAATAAAAAGGTCAAAACAAAGTCCGCCATAAAAAACAAGATATTTCATAAAGTCAGATCTGAATAAGCATCCTACTATAGGCCAATTGCTGCATTCAGAAAACTTATATGAAAGAGGTTTCATAGCAAGCCAGTCAGGATTGATCTTTGCAATACCGGCGAAAATAAAAACTATCGAGATCTGAAATAAAAGAATATAATGACACCATGCTGAACAGTATTTTTCTTCAGTGACAGCTTTCCTCTTTACATCCAGCGATAACCTTTTATGAGCAGGAACAAAAATCATTAAGAACGCAAGCAGAATCATGAGGTAGTAATGATTATTATAATGAGCTTTTTGCATGAGATAACTTCCCCACCACATAAAAGCAAAGAGCACGGAGGATAATCTGTAAAAAAAACCTGCAGCTATTGCAAGACCAAGTAACGCCATAGTTGCATAATAAAAGTACATTCCATTGCCTGGTAGGGGTTTCAGCCATTCCACGCTGATGTAATTGAATACATATTCTGGCTCAATAAAAATATCATAAACCCAACCGGTAAGAATTGCTCCTGATGTTTCAATAAATACGATGATCCCAAATACAATTCTGAAAGCAACAATTCCGCTATTGTCTATTCTTTTGAACAGGCTCTCCATTTGAAAAATTTAATACTAAAAATCGCAAAACTACAGAGTAAAAACAAATACCAATCAGCAGATAAAATAAAAGCCCGCTAAAATAACGGGCTTTGTAAATAATGAAATTAAACAACAAATCAATTCTTTTTTAGCAGACTATCCAAACCTGCATTAACCCAAGCCTTTTTTTCTTTATTATAAGTCCAGGTAAGATTTGGAAATTCCACATAAGAGATATCGTTTTTATACTTATCAATATTTCCAGTTGTGATATATTCATGAAGCAAGGCAACACCTTTATCATGCGCCTCCTTATCTGATAAAATAGGAGTCAGAAAGATCTCTTCAAATTCAGTAATTTTACCGTTTGCATCTTTTCTGAATTTTCCTGCTTCCGCTCTTTTATTAGCTTCATAAAGACTTGGCACTCTTCTGATAATCATAAAATAATGAAAACCATCTTCATCAATATAATATTGATCTAATGAAAAAAATCTTTTGCGTTGCTCATATCCCTCTCTGAATTGCTCATCAAAACGGGTCTCCATATTTGCACCAGATTGAAGTTTATCCATTTGAATAATCAGTGTAGTAAGCAAAGTATCTTTTTGCCCAGCAGTAACAAGGTTTTCCGGATTATAAGACTTCTTACAAGACAAAAATACACTACCTAATAAGATAACTATTATTAATTTCTTTAGCATGGTCTCTCCTGTTTAAAATGCTTCAGATTTTTAATTTATAAAGAAGCCGGAAACATTTGCTTCCGGCTTCATTGGGAATTAATTGATTGGATTTTAGTAAGCTTTGTTTTTCGGATCAAATTCAGTCCATCCATGCATCCAGTTATTAGAACCATCAAATGCACCTACGAAAGAAGTTTGCTCAAGACCAGCAGGTACTGATTTTGAACCAGAAAGAAGAGGTGAACCTGCTTTCAACAATGGATTAGGATTAGACAGTTCGAATATGTTTGCAACATTTGAACTTGAATCTATTCTCTGATTAACCACACCAGCAAAGTAATCTGCCAAGTTAAATCCTGCAAGTGTTCTGTTATTGGCTGCAAAACCTGTTGTATCATTACCATTTCCAGAACTGAACGCAGCAAGTGTTTTATATCTGCTTAAGAAGTTACCTGAGAATTTTGAACCAGAGTTAGTTTTCTCAAAATTTACTGCTGTTGGGAAACCTATTATAACGCTGTTATAAATTGATTGGGCTGTATTTCTTCTTAAATGCGCTCCCTGACCGTAACTTCCGTTGATGTCACCAAATGTATAGTTATATATTTTCTTTGATGCTGAAGCTACTGATTTCACTTTGAAAGCATAAGGACCAAGAACTGTAATATTGGAAAACTGAGCAGCTGTTAATGGAGCCTCAGGACCTCCCGTTGCATTGTTATCTGATTCAAAGCCATTAGAAAGAGAGATATCAGCAATAGAAGGATCTCTTACTACTATTCCATACTGTACATTACCAGAGAAACCGTTATCAGTATCGAAATCATCATCCCAGCTTCTATAAGCCACAAGGTATTTAGCATTTACAGTACCGCCGAACCATTCAAAAGCATCATCTCCAGAGAAAGATACCTGAACATGATCAACTTTAGTAGAACGACCAACGCTTCCGAATGTCAGACCGTTCAATTCATTGTCTGGAGAAAGAGCTATACCTGCGAATTCAACTCTTACATATTGGAATTCCCCTGAATTGTCATCAGCATCAGTTCCACCATGCTTACCGTTTTCTCCAGCCTGAGCACTGACACCTTCAATGTTAACATTAGCCCCCCCATTGTTTGGAGCTTTACCAAGGATAACTATTCCACCCCAATCTCCATAATTTTTATATCCTGCAGGAGCACCTGAAGTAAAGATAATAGGATTGCTGGATGTACCTGTTGCATGGATTTTAGCGCCTCTATCAATAATAAGAGCACCTTTAGTTACCTTATCTCCCATAATAACAGTACCTGCAGGAATAGTCAATTCTGCCGGAGCAGTGACATAAACATTACCTCTCAGGATATATTTTTTTCCTGCATCAAGTGTCATGCTCTGATTAATGGTACCTTCAAGAGTAACATCATTTGACGGAGTTACTGTAGAATCGTCCTTATCTTTTTTACATGCAAAATTCACCGTCAGTAATGCAGCAAGAAAAATAGATGATAATCTTTTCATAATTTAATTTATTGTTTGTTTTAACCTTTAAAGCTTCACAAAGCTAACTTCCCAGTATTAAGCAAATGTTAAGCACTTGTTAGTAAATATTAAAATCAAAAGGGCCTTTGTAATTTATTGACAAAGGCCCTTTAATATCCAACGAAACGATTTCAGTTAAAAAGTGTAAGATATCCCAGCTGTTATATATTGTCCTCTCCTGTTCTTCTGAAAGTACCCATCAACAGAGGTAATCTTTGAATCGAAGTTTGAATCGTACATTAATTTATATTGCTGATTGAATAGATCCTGTACCCCGATCTTTACAAGGAATCTATTGGTAATGCCTTTGGTTATCGTTAAATCCATCACATTTCTGGGCATTTCATAAATAGTCGGAGTATTGTTATTTCCAACAAGGAATATTCTCTTACCAATAACATTGTAAAGCAATGAAATTTGCCAGCGGGTATCTGGGTTGTTGTAGTAAAGTCCTGCATTAATAACATATGGTGATTGTCCCTGCATTGGTCTTGATTTTTCTTTGATATCTGTATTCCCAAGATCTACTCGGCTTCTTATAACTGAAGCATTTGAAACGATACTCAGATTTTCTAAAAACTTATAATTGGAAATAAAAGACAAAGACTTTCTTAACTCAAGCTCTGCTCCCACACTGCTTGACTTTGGAGCATTTCCATAAGTGAATACAGGTAAAGATGCTCCCTGCTCGTTATAAATTTCTATTGGATTAATAAAACTTTTATAGAAAACACCTAAAGCTATATTTTCAGAAGGTGAAGGATATAATTCCCACCTCAGATCATAGTTATTAATGTTCGCGATTTTCAACTTAGGATTACCAACATAGTTTACGTTATATTCAAAATCATAATAGGAAAAAGGGGCAAGCTCCCTGAAATTACCTCTGTTAACAGTCCTGCTGAATGCAGCTCTTACAAGCATCTTTTCACTGAATGTATAGCTAAGATTTGCAAAAGGAAGTAAATTGATGTTGGTAGAATTAACTTTGTCATTTGGATTGAATGATGGTGTAGTCAATTCCTGATGATAGTTTTCCAAACGTAGTCCTGTTGAAAGATTGAAATTGTTTAGAAAGCCAAAGGAAGTTCCGACATAACCTGCAGACAAAAAACTATTGGCCTGATAAGCATCTGTTAAATTGGTACCTTCTTCTATAACCAGCTTATTGGGAGCTATATTTCCAGGACCAAATATCTGGTCAATAGGTTGAGCATTAAAATTCTGATTTTCCGGCAATGAAGGATTCTCAAAATCAGCCCATTTATAGGATAACCATCTTGCTTCAAAATCTCTTTTCTTATATTCAAAATAATAACCACCTTTTACTATGAATGGTTTTGTCGTATCCGAATCTTTAAAATTATGCTCAAGATCTCCGCTAGTCATTACAAGGTTTTCATTCATATTGGAATAAAACCTTGCAGCATCAAATGTAGAGGCTGAAGATGGAATCTGTATCTGAAAAGCCTCATTTGACCCTGAGGGTTTCTGAGATCTTACTCTTCTGTAATCAGGTTCATTCCTGTTTATATTACTATAACCTACAGTCCAGTTAAATTTAGTCTTATCATTAGCAAGATTATGCTCCCCCTGCAACTGGCCCATATAGATCCCTCTGCTTAAATACCAAATGGCCAGATTCTGAAGATCATATTTATTCATCAGATCAACTCCATTCCTTTCTGTTGTCTGACTAGTTCCTAACCTCGTATATAGGTTTCTGAATAAAATTTTATTTCTTGAATTGTATTCAAATATCCAGTTTGAAATAAGTCCAATGTTAACATTTCTTGAATACTGAGCATCATTTACACTCGTTCTTTGAGGAGTATTCTGAGTGCTTTCATCATAAGCATCATATGAAGCCCTTGAAATTTTGAAATAAGTATAAGCATTGGTATAATTTACTGAAGATATGTTTGATACCTTAATACCTTTCACAAAGAATTTCCTTGATAGATTAATATTGAATCTCATATCAGGCAATGCTGTTACCGATTGTGTGCTCCATGAATTCTTAAATGACTTACTTACATCAAGCAGTTGATTGCTATAGTAGTTTCTTAAATTGTCCTTTGGAAAATCTGAAGGAAGTCCTCTTTTTGAATCTACACCGATAAAATCTGTCCCGCTGCCTTTCTCAAGATGAAGATTATTAAAAGTGGTTCCTACTCTGTCTGAGAGAGAGAATCCGATTTGTGTAGCATTGGTATCAACAATGTTTCTGGTATAAACTTTAATAACAGCACCGGCAAAATCACCAGGAAGATCTGCAGCACCTGATTTATAAATTAAGAGTCTGTCCAATAGTCCGCTCGGTATCACATCAAATGAAAAGCTTCTTCTGTCAATCTCAGTGCTAGGAGCCATCATATCATTAAGCATAACGGCATTGTATCTTTCACTTAATCCTCTGACAACAACGAATCTATTGTCTACTACGGTAACTCCTGGAATTCTTCTCATAACATCAGCAGTAGTTCTGTCCTGTGACTTACTTATCTGTTCTGCAGAGACTCCAGTTACCACTTCCTCACTTTCCTTGATTTCCTGCACCACAGCCTTTTCACTGTTGGTTACTTTTGTTCCGATAACAACCACCTCAGCAATTTGTTCCGGATCTGCCTTCATCTCAATATTCAGCTTTGTAGTTTCATCCACATTGATGATTACATTGTGAACCATTTTATTTTCATAACCAAGGTATTCAACTTTAATAGTATATGTGCCAGGCTTGATTCCTTTAATTAAATAATCACCGTCAATACCTGTTGCGGTTCCGAGCCCCGCCCCTTCTACAAATACAGTAGCTCCGATCAATGATTCACCTAGAGAGTCTTTTACAATTCCTGTAACGCTGCCTGTTTGAGCTAATACATTGCTTTTTGCAAAAACAAGAATTGAAAAGAGAAAAAATAAAATAGAATAAAACTTATTCATATCAGTTTGGATTTGTTTTTCTTTATCGGCAACAAAATTAAGTAGAACCGAACTGATAAGACCTCAATAAACAGTTAAGGAAATATTAACAAATTATATCCAATGTTAAGACATTGTTAAAATCAGACAAATAAAGAATACACCTTACCTGATGTGACCGCATCATCTATTAACAATTCCTTAACATAAACTTTAATATTTGAGAATAAAAAATGAGAAGTTACATATTTCGCTCAACAGCAATGATGAATAAATGCCAATTGAATCGATGGTATCAATAATGACTAACAAAAAAGCGAAAGTCCTCTTTAAGAACTTTCGCTTTTTTATCAGATTATTTTTAGAGTTAATTCTGTAAAACTTTCTTTGTATTTTCTATTGCTCTAAAAGATTCATTATAAAATCTATCCATGAATATTTTGGATAATCTAAACTGTTCTTCATCCAGAGAATAGTACACCCTTGGCCCATCTATCGCACCTTTGATAAGTCCAGCTTCTTTAAGATCTTTAAGATGCTGACTGATAGTTGACTGGGACAATGGAAGTTCATTAACGATACTTCCGCACAAACAAGGCCCTTTTGCAGCTAATAGCTCCATAATAGCGACTCTGGCCGGATGAGCAAGAGCTTTTGCCAATACAGAAATTTTTACCTGATGCGCCTGAAATTCATTCCTTTTTGTAATAGCCATGTGAAAAAATTTTATATCGCAATTTTACGTTCTTTTATTAGAAAAACAATACATTTCTTAAATAAGAGTAAATTATTTCTCTATAACTGTTTTATTCTGGCTACCCATTAACAAATAATTCAATATCCTTTTCTCAGTAAATTCTAAAAGTAACTTGATTACATTTGCTGCTGAAATATGAAAGTAATATCGCACGACCCTTACGCTGCCCTTAGAATACCGGATTTCAGGTTATTCATCTTTTCAAGATTGTTTTTGACTTTGTCTATACAGATGCAGACTGTAGTAGTTGGATGGCAGATTTACGACCTAACAAAAGATCCGCTTGCTCTAGGCCTGATAGGACTTGCAGAATTTCTTCCTTCTATCTCTGTCTCTCTGATTGCAGGGCATGTAGCGGACATAGTACCAAGAAAAAGAATTATTCTATCCTGCATGTTTCTGCTACTTTTTTGCACAACTTCGTTGTTTTATTTTACTACAGACCTGTCAACATTCCTTTCCAGGTATAATGCCTTGCCTATTTACATTGTAATTTTCATAAGTGGATTTGCAAGAGGATTTATAGGACCTTCTCTATTTTCCTTTATGCCACAGCTGGTTTCGAGAGAAATTTATGCAAATGCCATTACCTGGAACTCCAGTACCTGGCAGGCAGCAGCTGTCGGAGGACCAGCACTGGGAGGGCTTATATATGGATTCCACGGAATCAGTATATCCTATTTTACGGATCTCTCTCTTATGATAATTGCCATAACCCTAATGAGCTTTGTAAAAAGCAGACCTGTACCACCTTCTGATGAAAGTGCAAATTCTATATTAGAAAGAATCAAAGTAGGGATCAAATTCGTATTCACAAATCAGCTTATTTTGAGTGCTATCAGTCTGGATTTATTCGCTGTACTGTTTGGAGGAGCTGTTGCGCTGCTTCCTGTATTTGCTAAAGACATTCTGAATGAAGGTCCTCAGGCGCTGGGATATCTTAGAGCCGCTCCTGCTCTAGGGGCTGTAACGATGGCTGTAATCATGGCCTATAAGCCAATAAAACAAAAAGCTGGATTAAAAATGCTAGCAGCTGTAGCTGGGTTTGGAGTCGCAATGATTGTATTTGCTGTTTCTAAAAACTTCTGGTTGTCATTTGCAGCACTGCTATTAAGCGGAGTTTTTGATTCTATCAGTGTGATAATCCGGTCAACACTTGTACATACACTTACTCCAGAAAGTATGAAAGGAAGAGTATCGGCAGTTAACAATATTTTTGTAGGATCTTCAAATGAACTTGGGGCATTTGAATCAGGTGTAGCTGCAAGATTATTAGGTGTGGTTCCGTCAGTAATTTTTGGAGGATGTATGACTTTACTTGTTGTTGCAGTAACCCGTATAAAAGCAAAGAAGCTTGAATCCCTTGACCTGGACTAAGCTTCTTATTTAATACATTAACTATTAAAATCAATTATCGCTTAAAACAATATTTTGTAATTCCTCTCTTTTCAATACCATGTCATTCAACTCAGGATGTTCTATCAGATAATTGGCAATGTAAGAACAGGATGTTTTAATTTTTAAATTATTCTTTTTAGCAAACTTCACTACATGTTCTATCACTTTTTTAGCGATTCCTTTACCCCTCAAATTCTGAGGAACAAATAAAACACGCAGGTCAAGTATGCCGTCAAATCTTTCGTATTTAAGTGTTGCGCTGCGGCCAGCTATATCTATATAAAATTTTTTATACTGCTGATCATGGTTAATTTTAAGCGTCATCTCATCCTCCTTTTTTCAAATTTTCAAAAAACGTATATAAATATTTAACCCACTGGAAAGTCAAATTGTTATATACGTTAATATCTAGGAAACAAAGGATTTTATGGAATTCGTTCAATTAAGTTCAACTTTCCACTACTCCATACAATTAGCTATTTAAAGCTTAAATTTGGCTATGGAAGATGATTTCCCCATCAGACCTTTTTTACCAACAAGAACAATATTAGATTCATCCAGAAAGAGGGTATAATCCTTTACAAGAACCAGTTTGTCCTGATTAGGCAGTACAATATTTTTTATAATTTTACCAGAGTTCCTGTCAAATGAAACCATATTAATAGTGTGAGGTGCAGCATCCATTCCCTCAGTTGAGGCATAAAGAATTCGAATATGATCTTGAGGAGAATTATCAAGGACAAATGAAATTGTATTCAAACCATCATTTGCAGGATAAACCTGATTTTTTGCGAGATAACTGCTCCATTGTTTATCGCCATTTTTATTGAAAGAAAACAGGATGATCCCCTCAGCCTGCACGTGACCAAGAATTTCGACATTATGAGATTTATCAAATGCATCTTTCTTTATGTGAGGATATCCTTCCGCATAAAGATCCCTTTTCTCAAGTGCCATCATCACTGATTTATCCGGATTAACAATAAAATGAGTAAGGTCGTAATCCATCCAGTTCTCCTCGCCTTTCAGACTTTTATTTTTCTTTCGCTCCTTTGCTATTGCATTTTTCATCTCATCTGTCAACTCCTCATAGACAATCATATCAATGCTTTTTTGGGTAAAATTACATTTTGTGTATTTCACACCTGTTAGTTTCTCCTGGGAAAGTTCCAGATTAGCAATATAGATTCCATCATCCTGAAATGATATATGGAAATCTTCTTTCTGATGATTTGAAGCAGGAAGCTCTATAATTTCAAAATCTTTGGTGTCTAAGCTATATCTGATAAAATTAACTTTTCCAAAGTTGTTTACATTGAGCAGATAAATCAAACCTTGATTGTCAACATAAATACCATTATTTATAAAGTCATTATCAATACCTACTTTTCCTCTTGACAAGAGATTGCATTTGTTGTCATATACACTTACACTGGCAGAGAGATATTTCTCTCCATAATTAAATACATAGGAAACGATTTTTTTATTATCGGGAGAAAAGTGAACGTTATGCTTATATTCGAAGGGGGTAACATAATTATGATTGGCATGTTCACAAACGACATCAAGGAAAGTTTCTTTCACTTTTCCTTTATGTGGATGCATTTCCCATTCGCCTACTTCATAAGCCTCCAGTTCTTTAGTCCATGTTCTTGATCCATTTGAAATATCAAAACCATATGCTTCCATTCTGGTCTTTTTTTCTGATTCATTATGGATCACGGAAAGTAAAACCAAGTCTTTACCATTATAATAAAGGTCTTTGTAATCTTCATAAGCCTCTACATTAAGGCTTACCTTCCATATTGAGTTTAATTCATTGGTGTATCTTTCAAGGGAAAATTCGGACTTTCCGGTCTGATTTCCTTTTACCTTCGCGAGCGTAATAAAATCTGAGTCGGAGATCCGAACAATATCATTTCTTCCATCGGGCTCGCTGTATGGGCTTCCTAAGCCAAATTCCTTGTTTAACAAAAGAGTTTGTGAATGCAAAAATGAAGGCAATCCTAAAAAGAGTAAGAGGACAATTAGTAAAAATCTCATAGAATATCGGTTAAAATGTAGAACAAATTTAACCAATTTCAGATTTTGGAAAAAAGATTTAAGTTAGTTCTCGGTGAATCTTAATAACTTGCGGAATAATCAGATGAACTTCATCATTCAAAATACTAAAGTCCGCCAGGTTTTGTTTTTCTTCATCTTTCATCTGCCTTTCAAGAATAGCCTTGATATCTTTCTGAGTCCTGAACGGATCCCTTTTAATTATTCTCCTTATTCTAAGATTTTCAGGAGACAAAACCAGAATGGTTTTATCAAGATCCTTATATGAACCCGCTTCAAAAAGCAATGCAGCTTCTTTGAGAGTATATGGAATGTCCCTTTGAGACAAATGCCAGTCTTCGTAATCCTTTTTTACAGCTGGATGCACAATAGCATTGAGTTGTTCCAGTAACACAGGATTGTGGAAAGCTCTTGATGAGATAACTGACCTATTAAGTTTTCCTGCAGAATATGCTGTATTTCCGAAAAGTGTAGAAATCCCCTCAATCACATCACTGTTATTTTCCATTAGCCATTTTGCTCTGTCGTCTGCATAATAAACAGGAATTCCCAATACAGAAAACACCCTGCTGACAGTTGTTTTCCCACTGCCAATACCACCAGTAATTCCTATCTTCAGAATTTGCTTACTCTTCATCACTTACTTTAATAAAAGCGGGTGTAAAATAATATCTGTAGACAAAAGAAGGTTTTTTAAGCAGTTTTGCTTTAATAGTTTTATCCCGATTCAAGTTATTGTAATCTACCACCACTTTAAAGTCTTCTTCCTTTGCTTGATTTCTGGAGTTTTTATTAACGAAGTAGGACAAGATGACAGTTTTTTCAGATAACTTTTTACCTTCAGGGAAATTCACCTTTTGAAGCGAAAGAACAATATTTTCTTTATGCACTTTCTCTACTTCAAATTTAACTTTTACCTTAGGGACACTCAGGACAATATCAGGAGAGTAAGAAATTTCGGTCTTTACATCCTCATCATAAGAAGAAGAGATATTTGTCTGAGGGATAAAAAGGTTTAAAGTATCAGGAAACTCATTTACCTGGGAATAGCCGCCACGGACAGTCAGGGTATCCGGAAAAATTTTTATTGGCCCTACAATCATGTAACCGGGAGCCATAGAAATTTTTGAAGTATCTGCAGCTATTACAACTTTCTTCTTTCTAAGTTTCTCGAATGGCAAATACAAAGAGTCTGTCAAAACATAATTCACTTTGAGGTCATCCAATTGCTGACTCACAATATGATAGAGCTGCTCAGAAGACATATATTTCTTCTTAGGAACCTTTTTGATTTCAATGTGAATAGGAGCGGTTTTAAACCAAAAAGTTTTTCTAAAAAAATTCCATCCATAACCAGATGCATTGATTCTGATTTTGGATGGAAGTTTTTCGACGGCTACCAGCTTATCTTCCGGATAGTCGAATATAACAGGATAAGTAATATTGGAAGTATAATCATCATTCATAGCGTTCAAAAACCAGAATGTACTGGCTGCCACAATACATAGTATTACTGCCCGCCAGTCTGCTTTTATCCCCAATATGAACTTACCTTTACTCAATCGAATTAAGATTTGGCAGCAGGAGTCTGAGTTCTTTTAGTTGCCTCAGCAGAGATTGCTGATTTTTCAAATTTAAGCCTCACACCTTTATCTACTTCCAGAATGATGGTATCATCGTTTTCTACACTGGAAACTTTTCCATGAAGACCGCCAATTGTAACAACATCATCCCCTTTTTTAACGCTTTCTCTAAATTCCTTTTGTTCTTTTGCCTTTTTCTGTTGTGGTCTGATCATAAAGAAATAGAATACCACAATGATAACACCGAAAAAAACAAGAGATACCCACTGATCTCCTCCTTGTTGCGCCTGCAATAAAATGTTTAGGTTCATAATTTAATTAGTAATGTAATATTTAGGTTTTATTGGTTTTTATAAGGGCCATTCAAATTCTTCTTTGTAATTACTTCCGCCTCTATTTCCAGCTTTGTTTCTGAAGGCTCAGTGTTGGCAATTACAGTTACTGTTTTACTTATTTTTCCTTCTTTTCCGGAACTGTTGTATTTCACTTCCAACTTTCCTTCCTGTCCTGGTTGTACAGGCTCTTTGGTCCATTCAGGGATAGTACACCCACATGAAGCCTTAGCATCTCTAATAATAAGAGGAGCTGTTCCTGTATTTTTGAAAGTAAAAGTATGTTCCACAATTTCTCCTTCATTGATCTTTCCGAAGTTGTGGCTACTTTCAGTAAATGTTATCTGAGTAGCTGCAAGTTCTTCTTGCTTTTTTACATCGGCAGAGTCTCCTATTGCAGAAGATTCGGTTGTTTCAGAAGTTCCAGTTGATTCCTCACCTTTCTTTTCGCATGCAGAAAGCATCAACGCCCCTGCCAGACTCAAAGAAAACATTAGTTTAAATGCGCGTTTCATATTAGGCATTGGTTAATTAAAACGTATTAAAGGTTCTTTATAACATTTTTAGTAAACTCTTTGGTTGAAGCTTTTCCCCCAAGATCACCAGTACACTGATCTTTAGCTGAAAGCGTCAGGTCCAGAGCTTTATCAATTCTTTTGGCAATTGCTTGTTCACCCATATGTTCAAGCATCATTACCGAAGATTTAAGAATAGCAGTAGGATTTGCAATACCTTTTCCTGCAATATCCGGAGCCGAACCATGAACAGCTTCAAATATAGAAGCTTCTTTTCCTATGTTTGCTCCGGCAACAATTCCCAATCCTCCCACAAGACCAGCACAAAGATCTGAAAGAATATCACCGAAAAGATTGGTAGTAACAATAACATCGAATTTTTCTGGTCTAACTACCAGCTGCATACACATGTTATCGATAATAATTTCGTCTTTCTGAATTTCGGGATATTGTTTGGCAATTTCTTCGCCTGCCTGTAGAAAAAGCGCTCCGGCTTGTTTGAGAATATTTGCTTTATGAACCAGAGTAACCTTTTTCCGGCCGTTATTTTTAGCATATTCAAATGCTTCTTTAACTATCTGGTAACAGCCCACTTTAGTTACACGAGCTATTGAATCTGCAATCCCCAAGCGTTCGTCGTAATATTCCAATCCTGAATAAAGTCCTTCTGTATTTTCTCTTACAATAACCAGGTCTACATTTGAGAATTTAGTAACCAGACCTGGAATATTTTTGCAAGGTCTTAGATTGGCATAGAGATCAAACAGCTGACGAAGCTGCACATTGATACTTTTAAACCCTTTGCCTACAGGAGTTGAAATCGGACCTTTCAAACCGATTTTATTCTTTTTTAAAGAAGCAATCAACTCATCTGGTATAAGTTTTCCGCCAGTGTCGACAGAAATTTGGCCAGCGTTTATCTCTTCCCATTCGATTGGGGCGCCGGCTGCACTGAAAATATCCTTAACGGATTCAACAATTTCCGGGCCTATTCCATCGCCCGGAATTAGAGTAACCAGCTTCTTCATAATTCAAAAATTTAGGGACTTTATTTAAAAATTACTTTCGACCTTTTATCTGATCAATCAAGCTTTCTACATCTCCCAGAAGCTCCTCTGCTCTCACTTTTGTATCATTGATTACCTTTTGCCCTTCTGCTCTGGCAGCAGTATGAGGCAAATCTTTTTCTTCCATTAACTGAGCAATAAGTTCCTGAAGTTTGGTTTTATATTTATCAAGCTGAAAGCTTAATTTATCTCTGGTATTTTTTCCTTTATCAGGAGCGTAAAGGATACCAATGATTGCGCCTGCTGTAGCACCGGCCAGAAAAGCCAGGAAGGTTTTAGAACTTTTGCTCATGTCAATATAAATTTATATTTGAAACTTTTTAATCTTCTTTTAAAAGTTAAAAGCTTAAAGTTAAAAGCTTAAAGATCTCACCTTTAATACTCAAACTTTAGCTAAGCATAAATCCATTCATGCGGCTCCTCCCTAAGTTTGGAATTCTGACTCACTTAAGTTGAAAAGTTTCTCGTTTTAATAATTGGAAGCTTTTAACTTTAAGCCCTATGGTTTCCGCTTTTAATGAATTTTCTTCCCTTAAAATAAAGCCTGCCAGAGGACAGGGAGACCCAGCATGGCGTCTCTACGATTAATTTCTGTTTTTTTTCCACTTTAAGCTTTATGCAATCAGCTTTAAGCTTTTTACTTTAAACTTAAAACTTATGACTTAAAACTTATTTATTGTCTATCAAGCCTCTTCCGCTTTTCTTAATAACCCCTGATTTTACAAGCTCTTCAGAGACTTTATCAAGGACCCCATTTACAAATTGTTTGCTTTTAGGAGTACTGTATTCTTTTGAAATTTCAATATACTCATTAATGGTTACTTTCACAGGAATACTTGGAAAATGTATCATTTCCCCTATAGCCAGTTTAAGGATAATTTTGTCTGTGGCCGCTAACCTTTCAATATCCCAGTTTTTAATCTTATCCTCAACAAGTTTTTCCAACTCCTCTTCATCAGCTACTGTTTTATCATAAAGTTCTCTGTAAAATTCCTGATCTTCCTCCCAATTTCCCGAAATTTCAAGAAGATCAAAATCCTCACGTTTGTCCTCTTCTATTTCTTTCAGGGTTTTAACGACCAGACTTTTTATGATAGACTTATCTTCTGTCCAATAAATATCACCTTCTTCGAAGAACCCATCAACAATATTACTTTTAAATATCAGTGTTTTTAAAAGATAAAGAATAAATGCCTTATCCGTTTCAAAATCAGAAGGTTTCATAAGATATTCCCGATATTCCTTGTCAGGACGGACTATATCTCTGTAAATACTTGCTATTTCCCCTTCTCTCCAGCTGATGTTCTTTTTGATTCTTGCAGCCTCAATATGTTTATTCAACGATAAAGCTTCAACTAACTTGTTTTGTTTCAGTTTGATTTCATTAAGAGCATCTTCCGGAGTAATGATAAATTTATTTTTATTCTTGTTAAAGTTAAATTCTGCCTCTTCTGCGATTTTATATGGCAACATCAGGAATTTGATGTATCTCTCATAGATTGAATTTACGTTTTCACCCAGTAATACCCTGAAATATTTGCGGTCTTTGGCAACCTGCTTCTTGAATTCATTTCTTGCATTCAGTACAGCAACTTTTACTTCAGGATCAGATTCTGTATCAATAACACTCTGGTGTAAAAAACTTCTTTCGTATACTTTTTTGGCATGCTCCTTTTGCTTGTGCAGCTTTTCATAATCCGGCCTTTCCGGGGCATTGAGATCCGGAGCAAATTTTTCATCCATGTAATCTTTTCCCAGCTCAAAATTTGACACTTCAGATTGACTTAGTGCATAGAGCGTTTGCATCACTTTTACTCGTAATAGCCTCCTGTTTAACATCGCAGAATTGTAAAGAACGTTTTTTGTATTTTAATTAAAATTTCAGAATCTTCGGGACTTCAACTTTTTAAACTTTATTTAGTTTATCTTTGGGTCGAATACCTTCTTAAATCCCGGGAGCAATATTAGTTTATTTTTCACTCCTTTTCAATTTTAAGAAGGGATGGATTTTAAAATTAAGTATTAATTCGTTGTGAAGGAGTTAAATTACCTCAATAAATATTTCTACAAGTACAGAACCAAATTCCTGCTTGGGCTCGGCTTTATAATTTTATCAAAAGTTTTCGCTACAGTACCTGCCGTAATTGTTCGATGGGCAATCAACTATGTTACTGAAAGTTACAACAGAACCAGTACCGAAGGAATTGAAAAAATTTTTTTTCAGACTGATAACTTTACCTATAACATAGCTATGGCTGGCCTTGCCATTATTGGGCTAGCAATACTCAGCGGGCTCTTCCTTTATTTTCAGAGGCAGACTATAATAGGCACCTCAAGGCTTATCGAATTCGATCTCAAAAACGAAATTTATGAGCATTATCAGACTTTGCCACTTAGTTTTTACAGAAAAAACAATACCGGAGACTTATTAGCGAGAGTTTCAGAAGATGTAAGCAATGTCAGAATGTATTTAGGACCTGCTGTTATGTACATCCTGGATTTGATTGTACTTTTTGCCGTCACAGTGCCTATCATGTTTTTTGCAAATGCCAAACTTACCTTATATGTGTTACTTCCGCTGCCAGTTCTTGCCCTATCTATATTTCTTATAGAAAACCTTATTGTTAAAAAATCTCTCGCTATACAAAAAGAGCTTTCCGCTCTATCTACCTATTCTCAGGAATCTTTTTCAGGAATCAGAGTAACTAAATCATTTGTCAGAGAAGACAAAATTTCCCAGGGGTTTGCAGAGGCAAGTGAAGTATATAAAGCCAAATCTCTGGAACTTGCAAGGGTAAATGCATTTTTCTTCCCGGTTATTCTGGCCCTCATTGGATTAAGTACAATCATGGTTTTATATGTAGGAGGTAATGAATTGATTGAAGGAAGGCTGCACTACGGCAATATTCCGGAATTCTTTTTATACATTAACCGTCTGACCTGGCCCGTTGCTTCTCTTGGCTGGACAACCAGTCTGGTACAGAAAGCTGAAGCTTCACAGGGAAGAATTAATGAATTCCTGAAAACAAAGACAGATATTATTTCTCAAAAAAATTTCAGCAAAAACCTTCAAGGAGAAGTTGAATTCGAGAATGTATCTCTTGTTTATCCTGATACTGGAATAACTGCGCTCAATGGTGTTTCTTTTAAAGTAAAAGCGGGAGAATCTCTTGCAATTATAGGGGGAACAGGCTCTGGTAAATCATCCATCGCCAATCTTATGGTAAGGCTTTATGATAGTACACATGGAAGCATCAAGATAGATAATGTTCCCATCAGGGATTATGATATTCAATCCTTAAGAGCACAATGCGGATACGTTCCTCAGGATGTATTTCTTTTCAGTGATTCCATCAGAAATAATATTGCATTTGGTTCACTATTCATAGGAGAAAATCAGGTCATACAGGCTGCGAAAGATGCAGATCTCTACCAAAACATTATAGAGTTTCCGGAAAAGTTTGATACTATTCTTGGTGAAAGAGGAATTACCCTTTCAGGGGGACAAAAGCAAAGATTGTCCATCGCCAGAGCTATTTCAAGGTCTCCTAAGATTTTAATTCTTGACGATTGTCTTTCAGCTGTTGATACAAAAACAGAAAACACAATTCTGAATAACCTTAAGAAAATAATGAAAGACAGAACAACAATCATTATTTCGCACAGAGCATCTTCAGTAAAGCTTGCGGATCAGATTATTGTCTTGGAAAATGGTGAGGTGGCAGAAAAAGGCAATCATGAAAGCCTGATGAAGCTTAATGGAATTTATAAAACGTTGTATACCAAACAGCTTGAAGAAGAAAGTAAGGTTTAATAAATTAAACTAAAAAATAAAAAAGCTAAGCATCCTCAATGCTTAGCTTTTTTTATTTCAGCCCAGTGTGATATATTTTTTTCAAAACTGATATTATAACTTTACTTCTTCACAAATCTTAAAACTTCACCTTTATTTGTCTTTACAATATATTCTCCTTTAGAAAAAGTAGATATATCTACTACTGAAACCGCTTTGGCAGAAGAAACAAAATTCCCAAGAGCATTATAGATCTCTATATCAGATGTTTGATTTAAATAAATAACGCCTTCTTCAGCTGGATTAGGGTAAATCATAAAAGCATCCTGAGTGCCCGGAACATCAATGGTTGTTGTAACAGAACCGGCAACCAATTCCAGTGTGGCGAAAACATCTGCTGTGATATATCCATTGTTTGCTATAGATTTCTCCAGGTAGCGGGAGCCAATAAAATTTTCTCTGGTCTGGGCTCTGTCATTATCACAATAAGCCAGGTTAAAGCCCATTATTTTTCCCTCTGTCAATTTCAACGGAGTATTATTTTGTCCATAAACAAAGTTATCGCCGAAAACCTTTACAGAGACCTCCCAGGTATACGTTGTTCCAGCTTGTGTTTTAGCAGAAGTGATGTGATCATTAAATAAATGAGGCTGCCTATCTGCACCCATGTCTGCAACATCAATATTATTGATCGCCATATGGTATGCAAAAGCATTATAATTATACTCATGATTTCCTCCTGACTTATTTTCATCCAGGAATAGTTCAAGACAATCATCATCCCAATAATTTTTAAGTGCAGGAGTATTTACATCCCGTAAAATATCATCTGTTATCTCTGCAAGCAGATATAATCTGTCTTCTGTCCAAATTATCTTGTACCTGCCGCTGAAATCATCCGGTGTTACTGGATTACCAATATAAACATTGCTAATAGGAACCCATGCGGCATCATTCCATGCAACGTCATTGGCATTTCCATCGATAACAGGGGCTATAGCGGCTTTAGGAGCCTTGTAGTGTTCTGTAGTGGACTCTGCCTGAGCATAGAGCAAGTGCCCGAATAACACGGATAAAACTAATAATGAAAAATGTCTTGTATAAATTTTCATAAAGTGTTGTGATTAATAAATGAATGTATGATAAGTGATTTGATAGCTATTTTATTGAAGACATGCATTTCCCTCTCTTAACTTATTGTAATAAAAAGAAATATAATAATTTATAAAACAAAGCTATTAAATAAAGCCAAAAAAATATTAAAAAATAAATATTTCAAAAAGATTACAATCACTAGAAAAGAAACAGTTCTTTATTGATTCTTAGTTCTTAATAAGAAAAGAATGTATGTGTTTGGATAGGAAAACTTTGGCGTGGTGTATTATGAAATCCCAGCACAGTAGATAAGGAGACGCCAGCACGGCGTCTCTGCGCGGTCACTTTATCACAGGAACCTGTATTACAAACTGTCTTTCTTTAGGATAAATTTCCAATGCAGGTGAAGCAATCACCGTTAAATTTTGTTCTTTCCCAAAAGCTTTAATTTTATCATAAATGTTAGCTGGAGCTACCAGAAAATGCGCATTCACTGTCGCTTCCACTACCTTTCTTTCATTAATTCTCAATACAGAGTAACCTTTGATTGGAGCGATAGAATCCTCAAACAGCAGACCTACAAAAGCTTTTATAGTGTCTGTTCCTTTTTGAGTTTCATTATAAAAATAACCTGCGACTAATCCGTTTTGAAACCTCCCCGATTTCAACTTCTCTGCGTCATTAAAAAGCTGGCCAAAAGCCTGATCAGCTAGAATGCCGTGGTATGATTTTCCTAACATAAAGAAAGTGGGAGCTTTCTTTACTTTATAAATAGGCTCGTTAAATCCACCAAGCGTTTTGTATCCATAGCTTCCCAGCACAGCTGCTAAAAATATTACACCGATCCAGATTAACAGTTTCTTATTCATTATGCCTCCAAAAGATTTTTATACTGAAGTTTGTTAAGTTGAGCGTACAGCCCTCCCTTGGCAATTAACTCTTCATGTTTTCCGGTTTCTTTAATTTCACCTTTATCCATGACTATAATTTTATCAGAATTCCTTATTGTAGAAAGCCTGTGTGCTATTATGATAGATGTTCTTCCTAACATTAGCTTCTCTATTGCTTTCTGAATCAACTCTTCCGTTTCTGAATCAATAGATGAAGTAGCTTCGTCCAGCACTATAATTTTAGGATCATAGACCATGGCGCGGATAAAGGATATTAATTGTCTCTGACCAACGGATAAAGTCGCACCTCTTTCCTGAACATTATAATCCAATCCGCCTGGAAGTCTCTCAATGAAGTTTCTTGCTCCTACCAGTTCAGCCGCTTCCCAAATCTTTGCATCACTTATCGAATCATTCCTTAAAGTAATATTATTTCTGATACTGTCGCTGAAAAGAAATACATCCTGCAGTACCATTGAAATCTGAGATCTTAAATAATCCAGGTCATACGTTTTTAAATCAATTCCATCAACCAGGATTGTTCCCTTATTGATATCATAGAATCTGTTTAAAATACTAATGATTGATGATTTTCCTGCTCCGGTGGCACCAACAAAAGCAACCTTTTCACCTGCATTTACATTAAATGAAATATCTTTTAAAACATAATCTTCTTCAGAATAGGCAAACCAGACATTCTCAAATTTTACTTCACCTTTAAAAGATTGAGCTTTATGATTTCCGCTTGGAATAATGTCTTCATCATTATCCAGTAATTTAAATATCCTGTCCGAACTGACAATACCCATTTGTAAAGTATTAAAGCGGTCTGCAATCATTCTGATCGGTCGAAAGAACATGGAGATATACAAAATAAATGCGACAAGATCTCCGAGACTTACCATTTCCTTCATCACAGCATTGGCTCCATACCAGATTAAAAGTCCAGTTCCTATTGCTGCCATGATTTCAGCTACAGGCATATAGATTGAATAATAAAGGACCGACTTCAGATTAGAAACTTTATGCTCCTCATTGATCTTTTTAAATTTCTCGAATTCTCTTTCCTCACTGTTGAAGATCTGAACGATGTTCATCCCGGTGATATGCTCCTGAACAAAAGCGTTTAGACGGGCAACAGCAGTACGCACCTCATTAAATGAGCTTTTTATTTTTTCCTTAAAAATATAAGTAGAAAGTAACAACAAAGGTAGCATGGAAAGGCTGTACAAAGTAAGCTTCCAGTTAATATAAAACATTACACCAAGAATCGTTGCCAACTGCAGTAAATCTGCCACGATAGATGCCAAACCTTCACTAAAGACATTTGATAGGGTTTCCACATCTGACACATTCCTTGTAACAAGTGTACCGATAGGTGTTCGATCAAAAAATTTCAGACGGAACCTGACAAGGTGTGAAAACAATTTTATTCTGATGTCTTTAATTACACTTTGGCCAAGCCAGCTTGCAATATAAGTATGTAAATATTCTACGACTGAGTGCAGGGCCAGAAGTCCCAATAGCAGCAGTACCATATTTCTGAGCCCTATAGCATCACTGCCTTGAACATAGGTATCAAGGGTATATTTGATGATCAATGGCTTGGCTGGTCCCAGTATTGCTGAGAGAACGGTAAGAAAAACCAGAAACAGAAAAGATCCTTTATAAGGCTTCAGGTATTGAAAAAGTCTGTTCAGGATCTTCAGATCAAATAAATTCCCACTGATCGTTTTCTTATCTTTCACAATGCTTCAATTATTTAGAGCAAAAGTAATCTAAAAACTAAGAGGAGCGAAAGAAAGTTAAATCCCAATTTTCCTCATTTGCTTAAAGAACCTAATTACTAATGCTTTGATTTAAAACTTTCTTCTTTAAAATTATTTTTCCGAAAAGATTTCTTGGGGATATTTTACTTCGCAAAGGAATAGCCCTTCCGGAGGTACTGCACGTCCTGCCGCTTTCCGATCCTTTTTATCCAGGATTTCTTTAAATTCATCGATAGACATTTTCCCTAACCCAACATCAATTAGAGTACCCACCAATGCCCTAACCATCCCTCTTAAAAACCTGTTAGCTTCCACATGAAATATCAATAGCTCTCCTCTTTCTTCCCATTCAGCTCTATAAATCGTGCAAAGGAAATTCTCTACCGATGTTTTCACCTTACTAAAACTCTGGAAGTCAGAATAATTATACAATAAAGCGGAAGCATTGTTTAAAAGAGTCATGTCCATAGGACGAGGGTAAAAGTAGGATAGCCCAAACAAAAATGGATTTTTTACCCTTGCAATTCTATACTCATATCTTCTTGAAAGGGCATCAAATCGGGCATTTGCCTCAGGGTTCACTTCAATATATTTTCTTACTGAAATATCTTCAGGAAGCATCCTGTTAATTTTGTACAAGTAATCCTGCGTAAAGTCTTTTTCCAGGTCTATTTGTACAAATTGCTGTTCTGCATGAACACCGGTATCTGTCCGACCGCTTCCAAGGGTATTTATATGACCTCCAAATAGCACCTTTAGGACTCTGTTTAGCTCCTCCTGTACTGAAACAGCATTTTTCTGTATCTGCCAGCCACTGTAATTTGTCCCTTTATAGGCAACCTCTAGAAAATAACGTTTCACTTTACCTCCACTCAAAGAAAGTTGTAATTTAAAACAAAATGATATTATTTTTGCTTTTCGCAATTTAAAAACGATCCTAAGATGATTCAAAGAATCCAATCAGTCCTACTCTTTTTTGTGGCAGTAGTGATGGTACTGACATTGTTTTTTCCTATTTGGGAAAAAACAGAACCACAAACAGGTCTAAAAATCATTGTAAATTCTTTTAAGGCATATGAGACGACCAACCCCGGTGATGCTGTTTATGCTTCCTCCTATATAGCAGCTATAGCCATAGTGGCGGCAGTGACTGCTTTAATATCTATTTTCAAATACAAAAACAGACTGTTTCAGATGAAGCTTGGCCTGGTTAACTCTCTGCTAATGTCTGCTCTTATTGGTGCTAATGTTTATGCTATCCATGAGGTTAAAAAGATAGGCTTCACTCTTTATGAAGAAAGTTTCGATATTGCTTTCTTTTTACCTATAGCCGGTATTATCCTGAATATGCTGGCAAACAGATTTATCAGAAAAGATGAAGAACTTGTAAGATCAGTGGACAGACTTAGATAGTCCAATATTTATAGATAAATCTCGTTTATTTATCAGCAGAATGTCAGGGAGCACCTAAGTTTTCTGACATTCTTTCTTTTTAAGCCACAGTAGGACAGGCTTATATTTCAAAATTGTCGTAATCTCTTCTACTGGGACAATCCCTCTAAATCCTGGAGCCTTATGCAATGCACAAAAATTATATTGATCCTTTTCACCCTTTTTCTTTCGTTAAAAAGTTTTAGCCAGGATGAAAAGCAAATCAAAAAAGCAGACAAGCTTTTTGAGGAAAAAAATTTCTTTCAGGCACTTGGAATATATGAACAGGCTCTGGAACAAAAGAAAACGGATCCTTATGTTAATTTCAGGATAGCACAGTGCTACCTGCTGACTTCCCCCAAAACAAAGGCTTTGAAATATGCTGCTGATGCCGTAGCATATGCAGAGACTCCAACCAGTGAAATGTACTTCATCCTTGGCCAATCCTATCATCTTAACCATAACTTCGACAAGGCTATTGAAAACTATAAGAAATCAGACCCCGGCAACAAAAATAAAAGAGCTATATCAAAACTTATTGCTGAGTGTGAGTTCGGAAAAGGTTATATAAGGAACCCAGTTGATTTTAAAATTTCAAATGCAGGACCTATTGTGAATACACAGTTTCAGGAATATCTGCCCTATATCACTCCTGACTTGTCCGAGCTTTATTTTACTTCCCGCAGAACAGGCTCTACTGGAGGGAAAAAGGAATATGACGGACTTTATTTCGAGGATATTTATGTAAGTCAGAATAAAGGAGGCTCCTGGGATACTCCACAAAATATGGGTACTCCGGTTAACTCAGATTTACATGATGCCTGTATAGGAATAGCTCCGTCAGGAGAAACAATGTTTATTTACAAAAGCAGTAACGGAGGAGATATTTATATCTCAGAGAAAAAGGGAAATCAGTGGACCAAACCCGAACCACTTTCCATTAATACTCCCTTTTTCGAAACATCCGCTTGTCTTTCTCCTGATGAAAGAACCTTGTATTTTGTAAGAGCTGAAAACTTTAAGGCAAACAGAGATATTTACTATTGTTCCAGAACATTAGGGGGTAAATGGTCTGTACCTAAGAAGCTGGAAGGCATAAATACGCCCTATGATGAAGATGCTCCATTTATTCACCCAGATGGAAAGACCCTTTATTTCAGCTCCAAAGGACATTCTACAATGGGTGGATTTGACATATTCAAATCTGAGAAAACTCCTTCCGGCGGATGGTCTGCACCGGTAAATCTTGGATACCCTCTTAACACAGCAGGAGATGATGTTTATTTTGTGCTTTCTGCTAATGGTAAAATCGGATATTATTCATCTGACAAAGAAGGCGGACAGGGAAGGCAGGATTTATACTCAGTAAGAATGCCGGTAAGCGAAGAGCCAGAGCTTGCATTGCTTAAAGGAACTGTAAAAGATGAAACAGGTAAGCCTCTGGATGCTGATATCACCATTACTGATAACTCAAGCAGAGAAGTAGTTGCAAAATTTTCCTCTAACAGTGCAAACGGAAAATATATGGTAGCCCTTCCATCAGGAAAAAATTATGGAATTACGATTGAGAAAAAAGGGAAATTATTTTACTCTGAAAATGTCTTTCTTTCAGAGAAAGATGGATATAAAGAATTAAAAAATGATGTTCAGCTCCAAAGTGCTAAGGCAGGGGCAACAGTAGTTCTGAAAAATATCTTTTTTGATACGGGTAAATCTGACATTAGACCCGAATCAACCATTGAGTTACAGAAACTTATTAAACTATTACTTGAAAATCCTTCTATAAAAATTGAGATCTCCGGTCATACTGACAATACAGGAAATTCAGATGCAAACCTCGCTTTGTCCAAGTCAAGGGCTCAAAAAGTCTCGGAATACCTCTCCTCTTCTGGCATACCCAATAACAGACTGATATACAAAGGATACGGCAGCACAAAGCCAATTGCGGATAATACTACAGAAGAAGGCAGACAAAAAAACAGACGTACAGAGTTTAAGATTTTGTAGTTTTAACCATAATGCATCTGGGAAAATCCCGATATTTTTATATCATTTTCTTATATTTGGCGGATTTTTCGAATAAAAATCGAAATAGTGAAAATCTTTTTATCGCCATTTTAATAGCAGGAAATTGATATTCACCGGGAAAAACAGAATTAAACACACTTATGAAAAAATTAACAGAGCTTGCTTCCTGGCAGAAACTAAAAACGCATTTTGACCAAACCAGTTCTCTGCAGATGCGCGACTTGTTTGAGAAAGATCCATCTCGTTTTGACAAGTTTTCATTAAAGTTTAATGACATACTTGTTGACTATTCTAAAAACAGAATCACGGAAGAAACTCTGAAACTTCTTTTTGATCTCGCTAAAGAAAGAGATGTAAAAGGATGGACTGAAGCGATGTTCAAAGGTGAAAAGATCAATAACACCGAAGGCAGAGCTGTATTGCACGTGGCACTAAGAAACAGATCAAACACTCCTGTAATTGTTGATGGCATAGATGTGATGCCTGAAGTAAACAAGGTGCTTGACAAAATGAAAAAATTCTGTGAGCAGGTTAGAAGCGGCGCCTGGAAAGGATATACAGGTAAAACTATAACTGACGTTGTAAACATAGGTATCGGAGGTTCTGACCTTGGTCCTTATATGGTTACAGAAGCATTAAAACCATATGCAAAAGCAGGTCTTAATGTTCACTTTGTTTCAAACGTAGACGGCACACATATAGCAGAAACTCTTAAAGTTGTAAATCCGGAGACTACACTATTTATTATAGCATCAAAGACTTTCACAACTCAGGAAACTATTACGAATGCTGAATCAGCAAAAAGCTGGTTCCTTGCAACCGCAAAAGACCAGAAGGCTGTGGCTAAACACTTTGCAGCTCTTTCTACAAATGCAAAAGAAGTATCTGCATTTGGTATAGATACAGAAAACATGTTTGAATTCTGGGATTGGGTTGGAGGAAGATATTCTCTATGGTCTGCAATAGGCTTGTCCATTGCAGTATATATTGGTTTTGAGAATTTTGAAAAACTTCTTGCAGGTGCTCATGCGATGGATAACCATTTCAGAAATGAACCTCTTGAGAAGAATATACCAGCCATACTTGCATTACTAGGTGTATGGTACAATAATTTCTATGGAGCGGAATCTCATGCAATCCTCCCATACGATCAGTATATGCACCGCTTCGCAGCATATTTCCAGCAAGGAGATATGGAAAGCAATGGTAAAAGAGTTACAAGAGATGGAGACGTTATTGAAGGTGCATATCAGACAGGCCCTATTATCTGGGGAGAGCCAGGCACGAACGGTCAACATGCTTTCTATCAACTGATACATCAAGGAACAAAACTTATCCCTTCTGACTTCCTGGCTCCTGTGCAAACTCAGAATCCAGTAAGTGATCATCATGAAAAACTTCTTGCAAATTTCTTCGCTCAGACTGAGGCTTTAATGAAAGGGAAGACAGAAGCTGAAGCAAAAGCTGAACTTGAGAAAGAGGGATTAAAAGGTGAAGCTTTGGAGAAACTACTTCCACATAAAGTATTTCCTGGCAACAGACCAACCAACTCCATTTTCTTCAAGAAACTGACACCCGAAACTCTTGGCGCACTTGTGGCAATGTATGAACACAAGATATTTGTACAAGGAATGATCTGGGGTGTTAATCCATACGATCAATGGGGAGTCGAGCTTGGTAAACAACTTGCTAAAAAGATCCTTGCAGAGCTTCCTGGTGATACTAAAGTAACCTCTCACGACTCGTCAACCAATGGATTGATCAACTACTACAAAACCAATAAGGTTTAGTAAGTTAGTTTAAAAAAATATGCAGAGGCAACCAGAAACAGGTTGCCTCTTTTTTTAACTTTTCAATGCAGTCTGTATTCCTTAACAGACGAGCAGTTTTAACTTTTACAAAAATCAAATTCCTTCTATATCTCAATAGAATCAAGGACTTCAACACTTTTACAAACATATCATTTCCTGCTCCTGTTCTTCAAATAAGAGGAACATATTACTCCAACAACTTATGAAGAAGATTCTATTAATTCTTATAACATATATACTTGTAATACCTGTGACGCATGCTGAAGCTATTGAAGATGTAAACACTTATAGAATTACAATGCTTGCTTCTATTGGCACAATTGTCTTATCCATATTCGTTTACTATCTCATCTGGAAATCCGGAAATACTGCGGGAGCAAAGAATAAAATCAAAAGAACTACAGTACAGGCAGCGAAAGTTAATCCTAAAGCTACAACTTCTGTACAAAAGCAAAAAATGGCAAGCTGAGGTTTGTCTTTTACCAGGAATTGTTTGCGGAGTTTTGCATCAATTCCTGTTTTTTTTAACTCCCCTCAATATAAACCTAATTAAACGGAATGATTATGCAAATAAAAAATCCTTCCCTTTCAAAAAAAAGAAGGATTTTAACACAACAGTATGCAGATTTAATCTATTCTATATAAGACTCCAGAAGCTTGGTTTCTGAAATGCTTTCAACTGTTACCTCTTCGATAGTTGCAGGAATCAGCAAAGAGTCTCCCTTCTGGATGTTTACAGCCTCTTTCCCGTACTTAATAACCGCCTTACCTTCGAAGCAAACATAAATCACAAAGCAATCAAGACCTTTATATGAACGGGAGATTAAACCGTCAACATGTAGTAAATTGGTTGTAAAGCAGACATTCTGAACAAGCTGAACCGAAGTATTGACCTTGTCTGTGTATTGCGTTTTATAATCGGAATAGTGGTTAAAATCGATCACATCCAGAGCCAGCTCCGTATGCAATTCTCTTTTCTGTCCCTTGTCATCCACTCTGTCAAAATCGTAGATGCGGTAAGTGATGTCAGAAGTTTGCTGAATTTCAGCCAGAAGAATACCCTTACCAATAAAATGCACCCTTCCGGCAGGAAGGAAAAATACATCTCCGGATTTTACCTCCTCAAAATTCAGAACTTCTTCAAGCTTCTTTTTTTCGAGGTATTCAAGGTACTTTTCTTTCGTTACTCCCTTTTGAAAACCAGTATTCAGTCTTGCTCCTTCCTCCGCCTGAAACACATACCACATCTCAGTCTTTCCGAAGCAACTATGTTTTGCTTTCGCAACTTTATCGTCAGGGTGAACCTGAATACTCAGATCTTCATTTGCATCAATAAATTTTACAAGCAAAGGGAATTCACTTCCGAACTCCTTATAAATTCTTTCACCTACAAGTTTTCCTTTATACTCCTCAATCAACGAATCCAGACCACAGCCTTTCAATAAGCCCTCACTCACTACGGAAACATTTCCTTTTACTCCGGAAATCTCCCAGGTCTCACCACAATTTGGTAAGGGACTAAAATCTTTTCCAAGGATAGTCTTAATCTTTTGTCCTCCCCAAATTTTTTCTTTAAATATCGGGTTAAACTTTAAAGGATATAATTCCATACTAAAATATTAAACGTCAAAATTGATAGATATAATTTAAACTACAAAAAGTATTGACGATAATGTTTACATAAATTTACTGTCAGATTGACAGTTTTTCCATCCAATGGAATGGTTTTTGAAAATTATCGAACAGAAAATTAATTAAATATAAAAATACAATGGCAGAAGAAAAAGGTACTTTATCCATTCACACCGAAAATATTTTCCCGATAATCAAGAAATTTCTTTATTCGGATCACGAAATTTTTCTTAGGGAACTGGTTTCTAACGCAGTAGATGCCAGTCAAAAATTAAAAAAACTTGCATCATTCGGAGAATGCAAAGAAGAAGTCGGTGACCTTAAAGTTACCGTATCACTGGATGAAAACGCAAAGACCATAACCATTAGCGACAATGGTATCGGTATGACTGCAGATGAAATTAAAAAATACATCAACCAGATAGCTTTTTCCGGTGCAACTGAA
Source organism: Sporocytophaga myxococcoides (assembly GCF_000775915.1). Classification (NCBI taxonomy): domain Bacteria; kingdom Pseudomonadati; phylum Bacteroidota; class Cytophagia; order Cytophagales; family Cytophagaceae; genus Sporocytophaga; species Sporocytophaga myxococcoides. Next base: position 50,618 of record NZ_BBLT01000010.1, on the reverse strand, counting down.
TTTCTTGAAAAATATAAAGACAAAGGAGAAGACAAGCAAATCATTGGGCACTTCGGATTAGGCTTTTACAGTGCCTTCATGGTTGCTTCAAAAGTAGAGATTGTTACCAAATCTTTCAGAGAAGGAACTGAAGCTGCAAGATGGATATGTGACGGTAGCACGGAGTTTGAAATTTCACCTGCAGATAAAGCTACAAGAGGTACTGACATTATCCTTCACGTAGCAGATGACAGCAAAGAATTTCTTGACAAGTACAGGCTTCAGAACATCCTTGATAAGTATTGCAAATTCCTTCCTGTTCAAATTGAGTTTGATGCAAAGGTTGTAAACAATCCAAATCCAATCTGGACCAAACAGCCTTCAGAACTGAAAGACGAAGACTACATTAACTTCTATAAAGAACTTTATCCATTCACTGAAGATCCGTTATTCTGGATCCATCTGAATGTTGACTATCCATTCAACCTCACAGGTATTCTATATTTTCCTAAACTGAAAGGAGAGTTTGAAGTACAGAAAAATAAAATCCAGCTTTACAGCCGTCAGGTATTCATTACAGATGAGGTAAAAGACGTTGTTCCTGAATTTCTGATGTTGCTTCACGGCGTGATTGACTCTCCTGATATTCCACTTAACGTTTCCAGAAGCTACCTCCAGGCAGATAGTAATGTAAAGAAAATCAACACTTACATTACTAAAAAAGTAGCTGACAAACTATCTGAGTTATTTAACAATGACAGAAAAGGTTTTGAAGAGAAATGGAATGACATTGGAGTGTTCATTAAATATGGAATGATCAGTGAAGATAAATTCTATGAAAAAGCTAAAGACTTCTGTCTGCTAAAAAACCTTAAGAATGAATTCTTCACTGTAAACGAATACAAAGAACGCATCAAGGATAGTCAGACTGACAAGAATCAGGATATTGTTGCGCTTTATAGCTCTGACCCTGGTAAGCAGGATGCTTATATTCAGTCTGCGGAAAGAAAAGGATATGATGTTCTATTGTTAGATACTCTTATCGACAGTCACTTTATTGGCCTTGTAGAAAGAAAAAATGAAAAATTCCATCTGAAGAGAGTTGATGCTGATACTGTGGAAAAGCTTATAGATAAAGATGAAAAGCTTGAGAGCGTATTGAGCGAAGATCAGCAAAAATCAATCAAAGAGATTTTTGAAAAAGTGATCAGCAAGCCAAATATGACTGTAACAGTGGAATCTCTTCCTGTGGATGAACTTCCTGTATCTCTTACCATGCCAGAATTTATGAGAAGAATGAAAGACATGGCTATGGGTGGAAGAACAGGTTTTGGAGAATTCCCAGATCAATTCAATGTAATCGTGAATGCTAATCACAAAACGATACAGAAAATCCTTCAGGCTGACGGCGATGAGGCGAAATCAAAAATTGCAAAACAGGCATTTGACCTGGCATTGCTTTCGCAGGGGATGTTAAAAGGCAACGACCTTACAAGCTTTATTAAGAGAAGTGTTGAGCTGACATTGGTATAAAGCTGAAAGCTTAAAGTTGAAAGTTAGTTTCATACATTAAAAAGCTGCTGTATTTTTATGGCAGCTTTTTCTATTTTAACTATTGTGTGACTGATCTAAGTCTTTTTCTAACGCCAATCCCTTTCTTGGATACCATTTCTCGCATATTTATACCTCTTTGATAGGTATTATCATTAACGTGATAAAATAAGGTAAATTTAATGGGAAATATAAAAATAACTGATATCTGTTTCTTTGCTATGACATATATATTAGCAAACAGAATATAAAAAACACTCTCCTTTGACGCATTGCATATTGTTTTTTAATGAAGCATGATCAATGAAAGTATATATTACTTTGTTCTCTAAGGCTGGTAAAATATCAAAGACTGCCTTATAAGCAGGCAGCCTTTGGAAATTCAAAACTAAAAATCTATTCTATTATAATTTTTTTCAAAAGCTAGTACATTTTTATCTGACAGATGCTTTATCATATATATACCTTTAGGTAGTTCTGTTAAGTTCAGAAGCTCCCCAATTGAAATATTTCTTTCCGCTACCAGCGCACCTTGCATATTAAGAATTGAAACTTTACCTTCTACATCTTTCATGTAGAATACCCCTTTCGATGGGTTAGGATATGCATAGTTAATGCTTACATCTGAAGGTTTATAGATAGATGTAGCAATAACGTCAGACTCAAAAGCACCAATATCTCTAGAACTTGTAACAGCAATGCCTCTCTGATCTGTTGTAGGAATATAAGGTAAGCCTGAAACCCCTGCATTGATAGCCGGACTATTATTTTGTAATGCATGCGTTTTCGTCGGGCCACCATTATCTTCCAGCTCTAACAGCAAGGGATCAACATTTAATACATTTATCTTAACTCCGTTAAAAGCAGAAGCCTCAGTCTTTCCTATAATGGAATTTGTTACATTAAGAATGCCACCAAAGCGAGATATGTCTGAAGTCTCTGGAGTCTTCTCAATACTTCCACTTATAATCGTATTGATTACATTGACAGTATCTGTTTGCATTGCAAAACCACCACCATTGTTATTGGTTTTATTCTGAGTAACGGTGCAGTTAATCAGAGTAGCTTTATTATAGATGAACATTCCACCGCCGTGATCTATGCTAAAATTATTTGTTACAGTAGTATTCACAAGCATCCAAGCTTTATCCTGACCAAGTTGCTTGAAATGCCCCCCTTCTATATCAGGAACACTTATTTCACAACTAATTAATCGTTGGCTGTTCCCTTACCACTATAAAAAGTATCAGAAAATGAGGTCAACTTAGATTGATAAAGCGACATAAAATCTTAATCTTTTTTAAGTTCAAATTATTGCAATCAATTAGTTTTACATATTCTGCGCCTCAAATTCAAACCTCACAAACAGAACTTTAACGATAGTTGGCAACTAATCTTCTGGCACTATCGGAAGCAACAATAAGTCCGGCACCCAGCATAATCACATCTTTTATCACTAGTCGTCCGGCTCCTGATAAATATGGAAATCCGTGTACTGGTGTTGGAAAATCCCCGCCTAAGTCTGGTACATATACTTCCGGTGTTGTAATTAAAAATGTCAGGGTTATTATAGACATTCCAAAGGTCAATAATCCACCTATAAAACCAATTGTAGGAAACCATATTCCTAAGAAAACTAATAATCCAATGATAACAATGACAGTCCCAAGACCATAAGAAAAGATATATGTACCATTTTCCTTATGCCAGTCAATATTTTTCTGAACTGTTTTACCTTCAGGATTTTTATATAAAGTGTATTCCGCTACGATTTTTCCTTTGTCATTTACAGCGGTCTTTCCAGTATTATGATAAAAGAATTTCATAAAGGGACTATTGATTACAAATGGCACAATACCATCTGCTTCATACTGAAATGCCTTTAAACCTCCAATCCAAACCATTACAATCATTATGGAAATTCTTGTAAGGTTAATAAAGGCACTTTGTAGTGATGCTGTTAATTCTACTATTTGTCGAACTTGTTTATTCATTATCGATTATTAATTATTGTTTTCCAAATTTACTATAACGGTGTATTCTCTCAAGAATTGTAAAATTATCTTCTGCATATCCTTAACATATACTACAGAAAAAATCACCAACCATAGTTATCCTTCTTATTGCCAATTATATTGAAAGCCGAAGTTATTTGTCAGTTGATTAAAGCCTATTATGCTTTACAATTTTGCTAACCTTATAAACCAAATAGGCAGCAACAACAGAGAGACTAACAGCAACATATCCCAACCAATCAAAATTTTGCAGTGGACTATTAGGTGTTGGCTGATATACAATACTGCCTGCGATAGTTATACCTAGTCCTCCAGCCATTTGTTGCAGGGAAGACGATATACTCATGTAGCCACCTCTCGCGGAAGGTTCTGGTATCATTGAATTTAAAGCCTGAAATGGTCCCATCCTGCTCATTATTGCAGCAAACATAATTACATTCATAACCAGCACAACCCAAAGTGGAACAATCGGCAAATGTGTGTATAAAGGGATGATAACAATTGTTGCTATTGATCCGATTAAAAAAATTTTAAACTTATCAAACTTGTCTGATAATTTTCCAACAAATGGCATAACAAAAAATGCCGAGGCGCCAGTTACCATGAATATGATTGGCACTTGATCATTTGTGATATGTATATTATTAACTAAGAATATACTAATAAAAGGTTGGAGCATCATGCCCATCCCTAAAAATATCGTTGCAGAAAATCCGATTTGATGTTGTTTATTTTTTGCCAGATCCCAAAAGTGAAAAAATGGATTTTTACCATTTACTTTTAAATGTTCGTTAACTGGATTTAGTTTCAGAAGAATAACTAATAAAATCAAAACTGAAAGAATAACAATTAAAAAAAATGTATAATGCCAGCCTAAATTATTAGCTATAAACAACCCTATAGGGATTCCTATAATCTGACTTGCAGCAAAAGCCATCTGGATAGTCGTCATAGCTCTCCCTCGTTGGTTTGGTGTAAACAAATCTGTAACAATTGTCATTGTTATAGAACCTATCACCCCCCCGAAAATACCTGTAATAATTCTTGCCGTTAATAATGAGATGAAAGAATTTGATAATGCACAAAACAGAGTACCTATAATGAAACCTGTAAAGAAAAAAAGCAACACATTCTTTCTATCAAACTTATCAATAAACCCGGCTGAAATAATTCCTGAAGCTGCTGCACTGAAAATATAAGAAGAAACAATTAATCCGAATTGATTTGTGGTAATGTCCAAATCTTTAGTGAGGATATATCCGATAGGCGAAATTATCATAAAATCCAAAATCACAATGAATTGCAAAAGGGCTAAGATTGCTAATATGATTTTTTGATAAGCAGTAAATTTCCCGGCTGTTAAAATTTTACTTGTCATCAATTTTCTTTTTTATTTACCTGACTAGAGTTTACAATTGTTGTTTCATTCATGATGTCAATAGATTTCAAAAGAAAGGCTTCAATAGTTTTTATTTCTTTGTTTGAAAAGGAAGCTATAAGCTCTTCAGACTTTTTACCATATTCTTCAAAAAGAGGCTGTAAGAGGGCCATTATATTTTTAATATTGGGATTAATAATGACTTTTCGTCTGTCATCTTTCGCAAATTGTCTTTTTACAAGCTTTTTCTTTTCAAATCTGTCTATTAACCCAGTAACTGCTCCAGTCGTCAGTCCTGTTAAATTAGATAGTTCCCCTGCTGTCATTTGCCCTTTCACAATCAAAAAACTTAAGTATTTATGGTCGGTTCCTGAAAGGCCCGCCCTGAGCGCTATTGCTTCATGCATCTTAATAGAATCATAAGCGTATTGCTGACTCAGTTGCCTTATTCGGCTTATTATTTCTTTTTCCATATTTATCTCATCAACTAATTATCTTAGGAACAAAGATAAAATCAAATTATTAAATCGTCAAATAACTTTGCCTACATATTTCACCTATTTACAAATTTTCTTTATGGAAGGATTTGTATTTATTTAGACAACTTTCCCTTAGCTTTAAACTAACAAACATAAGATACTTTAAAAACAAAACTCCAATCGATTAATATCAACTGGAGTTTTAGAAGCAGATAATAAGTGTAGTGTTTATTATTTAGTTTGCAGTATTTTTTTTGCCAGGATCATTGATTTTTATCTGATCATTAATACCAATCGTGGAATCAAATGCGGCTATTTATCACTTATATCCTTGATAACTTTCACCTATAACAAGAGAATATCATTAGTTACTTATACTAATATTTCTCCCATTTCCATTTTTTTAAAAGTAATTGATATCTACTAAAATCCGGGTCACTTTTGCCACCCCTATTTATTTTTCCAAGTTCGTATAGAATGGAATACTTTATAAAATAACATCGTGGATCAGTATTATTTTTCAATATTGACCTATCAATTTCAGTTAATGCCTCCTCATTTTTTTTTAATTGCTTCCAATACTAATGCCCTATTCATATTTATCCTATAATCATCCTTCATACCTGATTCTTCTGCCTTCCTAATATCATTTAATGCCTCATTGCAATATCTATTAGCTTCTTCTCCCCTTCCTATAGAAAAGGCTCTAACATAATATGAAATTGCTCTGGCCAGGTAGATTTCAGGATTTCTGGGATTTTTACCAATGATCGAATCAAAATGACTAATGGGAGAATCATATCTATATTTACCGTATCCATACTCTTCAGTCTTCAGCCAATGCCTGAAAGCAGATTTCTTGTCTCCATTCAGGTACTCCGCCAAAGCAAAAACAAAATATACATCATAATATTCAGACAATCCCAAAGGGCTATCGCTCATATGATTATCCGGTATCACATCTATTATTGACTTTAGATCATTTATTGCACCTTTGTAGTCCTTAAGGTATTTTATTTAAACCTTGCCTGCTCATGCCTTACCACTTTTTTATCTTCTGAAATAACAAACAACGTATTGTAATCATCCAAAGCTTTATTATACTCGTTTAGCCTAATATATAACTCTATTCTTTTCCGATAGGAATCCCACTCCTCATTTCTGCTGTAACATTCACATTGAATTGCCTTCGAAATTTTTCATATTGAGCCGTTTGAGCAAATGCATCACAAAGAAGAAATAGAGTTTCACAATCTTGTCTACCGTTGTTTTTCTCTATTACTTTATCAATTTCTGCAAAAGCAAGTTGAGGTTTATTATATTTATTAAAATATGCAGCTCTCCTGAGAAAGTGTTCCGCGGGAAGATCTCTTTCATCCTGAAAGGAAAGATCTATTTGTGGATTATATTGAATATAACCTGCTTTAGATAGTTTTTTGACTGTAAAAAATGTCAATCCACTTCGGATCAGCTTTACATTTCTAATATAATCCTCTCTAACAAATGAGACTCCAAATTTTTTGAACGATGAAACTTAAAATATCCCTTTTGTATTACCAGTGAATCCATCCAATCAGCGCGACCAGCAGCGTTTTCGCCAATAATTCCATAAAAATCAACTATCATAGTGTCTAGTTGATATTCAATTTACATTCTTTGGCATGAACCCTCCTTTGAATAACCATTTTTATCCGCATCATCTATTGAAGGGATACGATATCCATAATGATGATCAAATATTAACACTTCGCCACTTTCTTTAGGCAATGATTGAAACATAAAAAACTCCTTATGAGTTTTTCCCTCAAACATGCTAAAAAATCTTATTTTAAAAGAAGTGTCGGATGAAATATCAATGAGGTCAAGTTTATTACTGTAAAAGCTACCTATTCCTAAACCGCCTCCACCACCTGGTTGCCCATACACCTCTCCTGTAAAAAATAGCATGGCAATAAAAATGACAAGCATTTTAAAGGGATTTATAAAACGAGAGAATCTAAGATCTCTTTTGAATATCTTACTATCTATTCAAACACCTTTAACATAGATATATTAATCTTTCAAAAACAACTTAGCTATCAACTTTAAAACCAATTTTTATCAACTATATATCATTTATTCCTCTTAAGGAACCATACATTTCACAACTTCAGACACTCCTTCAGAGTTAGTTACAAGTATTAGGTATATACCCTTTTCTACATTAATTACAGTGCTTTCTCCTACTGCACGCGAAAGAATTGTTCTTCCTAAAAGGTCAATTACATCTATGTTCAGAGGTTGCGCAAGAATGTTAAAATGTATACTGTTTTCATCGGTTCGTATAGAGATATCAGAATTTCTTATCTTATTGCTAGAAGCAACAACAGGAGGAGTATAATCCAGTTTCTTGTCCATCCATAACAATCTATTCTTAATATAATCTTTGACATGATCTACTTCAGCAGCATAACTTCCATATATTTCAGGATTATTAATATTGGTTAAAAGTATATTCCAACGGGTAAAATTGAGTTGTTGAGATTGATCCAATTCTGCTGCATAGTTATCAACGACACTAAGTAAAACGGAATCTTTCAATATTTCCCGATCACGATAAGAGGCATATACAGATTTTATTCTTTCAAATAGATTTGGATCAGAAAGTAAACGATTGACTATTGTGCGGGCCCCTCCGGCAGAGCTTCCTGTTGACGCATAAATCCAGTCTGGGTTATCATTGATAGGATAAGTACGATGATCATTTTCATAGGCTATATCAAAGTCCCATATTGGACCAAAGCGAAAGAGATCATCATTTCTTCTCTTGTATATATAAGTGCTCCAATACGTGTCGGTATTACCACTAAGCTCTCCTATTAAAAAATGACGTATAAAACTCTCCTTATCTATATATTTAGAATATCCATTTCTTTCGTCTTCAAATGCAGCAGAAAACAAGGCACTTTCCATTGAATTGAAATAGGACGTTATATAATTCTTTTGCTCAGGCACAATTTCATCATCTTTTGGATATTTAATAGTTACAGGAGTACTGGTTTTAGCAGATTGGAACCATGAGATCTCCTTATTAGCATATCCGTCTATTTCTAATAAGTATCCACCTGATAAGTTAGGCAAAGTAACATCTTCCGGATCCATTTTTTCGATATCAACTCTTTGTTTTGCAACTTCTATCTGATCACATAGTTGGTAGGTGCCTTTGTACTCTCCATTTAAAATAACATCTACTGGCTTTCCTGCAGGGGTATAAGACATATCCAGTCGCTTACTTAAATCAAACGCAAGTAAATTTCGCATCAAGGTTTTGTCGCTATAGTTGTTAATCAAGGTCCAGTTTTTTTCTTTTGCAGGCATATTCAACAATGAAGCTTTATTGTAAAGTTTTATCCTATAAGGCTTCTTTGGGAAATCCCAGCTGGCATTGCCTCTACCTCTGATCTCCAGACTATCTGTAAATAACTTGGTACCATTTTCAGAAATTATGGTTACTATACCAGCTATATAGGTATCCTTTGATACAATATCCTCAGCATTTGCAGTATGTATAGTAACTGTTGGTAGATTTGTCAGTTGAAAGAGCTTCCTGTTATCACCCGCTCCGAGATATCCATAAAATTCAAGCTCCGCAATGTTGCAATATGAACCGGAAGGGCCAATATATCTTACATATCGAAACCCTTTGGAACAATTTATAATTTGCTCTGTAAGTATATTTTCCTGAGGAGCATCTTTGATAATGGATAATGGTACTGCATCTCCGAAGTCTGGGTTATTGGCACCTTCAAATATTCCAAGCAATAATTTGGAGGAAGCGTTTTTTCTAGGACTGTATGAAATCTTTTCTATTACATATTTTTCACCTAGATCCAAGCCAACCCATCCACCACTGCTTTGTGAAGTAGAAAAAAAGGTTTCCAAATCGCCATCAAAAGCTTTATGCAAATTATCATCACTGCCAATAACATTTTCAGCATAAAGTTTTTCAGGAACAGCTTGCGCTCTAAGCGTCAACCAATTAAAAATAATAATTACGAATACAAAGGAATTAAGTGTATTTTTCATTGTTTCGGGAGTTATAAAAATTGTAAATCTACAAAGAAATACGGTAAATTAATAGAGAAAAAAGCAAAAGTCAGATCGCCGGCACCTATACTTAGCAGCCATATCACATGGCCATCAGCATATTAAATCTTATTTGAACATATCTTAATTTTCAAAATAATTAAATTGACCAATGGTCAAAATCATTTATTGAAATAAAAATATCAAGTATTTGATCAAATCAGACCATGAATGCTCCAAAAGGCAAGGCTTCAGATTACGATTTTAATGTTTTAGAATACAAGACAAACTTTCTACACAAAGCCACAGAAGACAATTCTGGGACTTTACATTAATAAAAGCAGAAATCTCCTGGTGTTGTCCCTACCTTAAAGCTATTCAACAAAGTTCCATTCGGTTGATACCTATATACTATCCCTGGCTGAACATAATCTATTGCATCTGAAACAAAAATAACTCCTGAAGCTGGATCTATGCCTAAACCATAGAACAACATATTGCCCTGTGGGATTAAAGTTATAGCATGCAAGGAAGTTTCTGAAATCGGAAGTTGACACACTCCTTTATTCAGGTAATATAAAGTATCTTTTGTACCGTTGATCTTCAATGAAGATGGGTTGTCTGAGGCATTAAATGATAATGTTTGCTCAATAACATTATTTACCGGGTTTATCCTGTGTAAAGTTGCAGCAACTGATCCATTCCTGCCTGCCAGCACCCACACCTTATTATCCTTATCTGTCTTGACAGAATAAGCATTCATACCGATCTTAATACTATCTTCAATAATATCACTTACAGGATTTATGACGTACAAATATTGCTTCCTCACATTTGTAATAAAAACCTTATTACCAGCCATTACCAGCTCTTCCGTCCAGCCTCTGCAGGGTATCTCTTTAATCACATGGTTGGTTGAAAGATCCACAACGTAAACAGCATTTCTTTTGTAATCCGTCACATAAGCTTTGGTTTCATTTACCGCAAGTATATAACGCGGAGAACTTAATCCGCTTATCACACCTACTGATTTCAAGCTATCTGGAGTAACTACCTCAATTTTGAACGAGTTATTGACAACGATGTAGGCTTTACCATTTATAATAGACATAGACTGACATACATCTCCTAACTGACGATTATTGGCTGCTTTAAAAGCATCTTCCGTGACCAGTTGGTCTGAAAAGTTATAATAACTGACAGAAGCATTCCCCCAGGTGAAATTCCCTTCATTAGTAATGTATACACCGGAAGCAGGCTTTGCTGCTACCGGCATTTCAGGTTTCACATCTTTGGCCCTATCGCTTACACAGGAACATAAAAATAAAACACCTGCGCAAACAAATCCTACGATATACTTCATCTTTGAATTAGTTAACAACAAATTTTCTTGTAATTACCTCACCTTCATCAATTACTTTCAATACATAGATGCCTGCAATAAAACCCTCAGTTGAAATAGAGAACTGCTGAGATCCGGCTTTATGTGACTTCATAAGCTGACCTGCAAGATCATATATCTGCACACCATACTCCTGATCAACAGAAACATCAAGCGTAATATTTATGAATTGATTTTTCTGGGATGGATTAGGATAAATGCTGATTCGACTCTCTCCTGCACCAACAATACCTGCAGGAACACCTGTATTGATAACTCCAATAGCATCAAGGTCAAAACCACTTGAAGGAAAAGGAGTGGGCCAAGGATCATTTACATTTCGGCCTTCCTCGTCTTTACTGGCATATAGTGGATTTATACTTCCTACAACATCTACTATACGTACATGGGTCACAGCATCAATATTCAATCCCTCTATGTCTTTTAATTCCTCCAGATCGAAAGGTGTACCAAACTCACCATTATACTTTCCTGCTAAGTTGTTTAATAGGTTTTCACTAAGATACGCATTCGTACCGGCCTGATCGATCTGATGTGTTACAGGATCTGTATAAGAAGTTGCAGGAAAACGGAAGAAGTGTTCTCCATCTGAACTTACTTCCACAAAAGCCAGCTCCTTAAATGCCTGCTCAAAGCTGTATTCAAAAACTGCAAAGTCTGAACCATCTCCATTCCTGATTGGCATATCAAAGGTTAGCGTAGCATAACCGCTATCACCCAAACTTACTAATCCTGTTCCAGCTTTTCCATAAGCGCCTGACAAATCTCCAGTGGATGCTTTACCCAGCTCCTTCTTAGAAATATCCTGAAACCCTCTTGTAACAGAACCACCGGAAGCCCATATTTTAAACACCTGACTATCCTTGTGAATAGCAGTACTTCCTGTCATTCCAGGCTTGCCGGGAAACTGAGGGTTGTTAAAATTATCTATGGCAAAATAGGCAGGAGTATTCATCCCCCATACTCCAACATCAGAAGATGATAGTTCAAAAGCAAGGCTATCAACATTTCCCAGAGGAGTAAGATCTACCCATTGCCAGGTATTTACGATATAGTCAAATAAATTATCAGGAGAGCGATAATCGGCAAGATAAAAATCTACATGATTATCCTTGGCTTCACCATTTATATAACCTTTTATCGTTAACTTAAACCAGTCTTGCTCATCACCTGATGCTCCACCGAACTGCTTTGCACCAAATTCACCATTTTTCTTATCCTTCATAGACAGTGCAGTATTCGTTGTATTAGTAACAAAAAAACCACTGACAGTCTTTCCTCTTAGTTCGCCAGTCAGACGAACAGAAGCTGGTGAATACGCTGACGATACTATATAATTATCTGATGCATTATAGCCAGATCCAGTAATTGCGCTATATGAATTTCCATGTTTAGGTGTGATAGTATCCTTCATATTTGTGTAAGCAAAACCGGACCAAGAATTATAAAGTGTGCTATAATTATTATAAAAAAATGCATCGCCGCTTTGAAATCCGCCAGAGCCGTCAGAGCCATTCCAATAAGAACCAGGGGCAAGTGTATACTCATCAACAGTTGAAATACTCTGTGCTATCGAAACATGTTCTAAAAGCAAAAAACAACAAAAAGTCAAAAGAGAATTCAGTACCCTCGAACATTGACTATGCCTACTGTAATTTTTTTCCATTTTATAATTTCAGTTTATACTTTTATTTGATTTATTAAATACATATGAAAGACCTGCCTGATAATATCGCATTGGCATAGCCTGATTTAAAACTACCTGATAAGATTCATTCCACAGGTTATTCACTCTTACATTTACATTCAAAAATGAACTACCCATTTTAAAATTCTTACCTGCAACTATACTCCCCAACTGAAAGGCTTCCACCACTTTGGAGTTATCCGTAGTATAATACCTGTTACCTGTATAGTTTTGAATATAATTCACATAAAAACCTTTGTAAACAAGCTCCACAGTTGCCTGACCTGAATATACAGGTACATAGATCAACTGCTTCCCAACTATATTATCATTAGCCATTCTTGCTTTTTGATTTGTTGCGACAACATAGTTGTAGAGTACTACAAGTCCGAACTTAAAATCTCTGATTTCTTTATTAAATGTAATAATGCTTTCCAACCCTCGTGACCAAACCGATTGTATATTCTGTGCACTCCAGGTTCCTCCAGCAGGTAGCCACATAATACAGTTTTCAATATTACTGTTAAAGAATGTCAGCATAACAGAATTTCTACTTCTGCTTTTGGTAAATTGAGAAGCTGTTAAACTTATCTCCCCGCTCCATCCTGACTCAGGTTTAAGACTTTTGTTTCCTCCCGGATTCCAGTATAAGTCGTTAAAGGTGGGAACCTTGTAGGTTCTTGAAACATTTGCCCTGGCTGATAAAAATTTAACAAGCTTGCCTTCCACACCTGCTGAAGGTATAAGAGGTATTAACTTTCCCCTGACCATCTCCTGACGGAGGCTTATTACTGTCCTCCAATGATCATTTAGAAAAGAAAACTTATAAGAACCAAACAATGCTAATCGATTCTGTGAAGGAGAATCCGGATACCCATTAGACGTGGCCTGATTAAAAGTGTTATGGAGTCCTATATTCAACAAATGCTTTCTTCCTAATCTTAGAATACTCTCTGCTTCTGAAATCGAAGTATGGAAGCGAGTTATTGCATGCATATTTGCTAGGGTATCAACATAGCTCATACGATCATTAAAATAGGCAGTTCTGACGAAATAAGAAGCTACCTTTCCTGATTTCTTCCATTCAGAACTTAGCCTTAAAAAATCTGATTCCAGCGTCTCATTAACAAACAACATAGGCTGGTTGCCGGATCTGGAAGCAATAGATGGCGGAATCTCTCGATAATTATCCTGCAACCAGATCCTGACATTCAGCTGCTGGTCTTTTTTTATTCTGAAAAAATTTTCAGACATTAGCCCCTTCTGCTTCACGTCAGCATTGACCTGACGCACTTTATAACCATTTGCATAAAATGGGAAATTATTCTCTGTTGAATAATTAAAGACCTTAAGAACACTTACAAAGTTCTTTTGAGAAAGACTAACATTAGCCGATTGCTGGCAAGAATTAAAACTTCCTCCATTCAATGAAGCGCCAAATGTTAAACCATTATTAAACTTAGGGGTAGAATTAAAATTGATGACACCACCAGTTGCCCCACTACCAAACAGAGCTCCCGCACCTCCATATTGGATTTCTATATCATCAGCAAAGCTTACAGGAAAATAGGAGAAGTCAGCCTGACCAAGAGTAGGTGATTGCACATTAAAGCCATTCCATAACACTGCAGTCTGACTGGCATTTGTACCTCTGGAAGAGATGGATGCCAGGTTTCCGATTCCATAGGATTTAATAAACAGATGAGAGTTAAAAGTCAATAAATCTCCAAGATTGCCTGATTTAAACCTTTGTATAGTTGCAGAATCAATTCTTTGTATTTTGTTCCCTGTCGTAAAAATATTCAGCCTGTTCCCTTCTATAATCACCTCTTCCAGAAGAGATGTTGTATCCTTGACTGATTGAGCAAGCAAAGGCTCACTCAGCATAAAGGATAGTGACAGAAACAGAAACTTAATAAACTTCATTACAGGATGATTATTATATCAACAACAATTCGTAACGATGAAAAACACGGCTTGAGTGAATACAGGTATCCTAATCAATGAAGCATTTATCCTTTGCCCTTTCTCCGAAAGCTACGAATGTACAGATTCTGGCAGGTCTTCTGACTCACTTTACTTTTGACGGCCTTCCCATCCATTAAGGACAGTGGCGAGGATGTCAATCGCTTTAACAAAGTTTACAGCAGCGGGAACTGTTCAGGATTTCCACCTGATTCCCTTTTAATTCCGAAGGAAAAACCTTTCGGAAACCAAAACTTGCGACAAATATACAAATCTATTTTTCTTTTTACTCTTTTTTAAAAACCATATTTTTCTGAGGTTTAATAATCATATAATTAACAAGCCATTACAACATACTATCATAAGTTTATATAAATAAATCTAAATCTTATTATTTTTAGCCATTAATAACCTAACTCAGTCCCTATGAAAAAAATATTGTTAAGCGTTTTTGTATTGTTCTTTTCTACATTAACATTCGCACAATTTACCCTTCCTGCTTTGCCTTACGCTTATGACGCCTTGGAGCCAAGCTTTGATACTCAAACCATGCAGATTCACCATGACAAACATCATGATGCTTATGTTAAAAATCTAAATAAGGAGGTCGCTGCAAATTCAGCTCTCAATGGAAAGACTATTGAAGATATCTGTAAGAATGTAAGCAAATATAACTCAGCAGTAAGAAATAATGGAGGCGGGCATTACAACCACAGCTTGTTCTGGACAATTCTTTCTCCCAAAGGGGGAACACCAGCAGGAGCTTTATCAGAAGAAATTAACAAGACTTTTGGCTCATTTGATAATTTCAAAGCCCAATTCAGTGACTCAGCAAAGACAAGATTCGGATCAGGATGGGCGTGGCTGATCGTTGATCAGCAAGGAAAACTGAAAATCACAACAACTCCGAACCAGGACAATCCATTAATGGATGTTGTAAAAGTTAAAGGAACTCCAATACTTGCGCTGGATGTCTGGGAGCATGCATACTACCTGAAGTATCAGAATAAAAGACCTGATTACATCACGGCATTCTGGAACATTATAAACTGGGACGAAGTAAGCAAAAGGTATTCAGAAGCAAAGAAGAAGTAAGTTGTAATCTAAAAGTTGAAAGTCTAAAGTTAAAAGTATGAAGAAGAGAAGCCTGTATTACAGCTTCTCTTTTTTATCTTGATCTTCCTGATTAAGAAACATTGTTGTTGCTCCATCAGGAAAGATTTAAAACTTAAGCCCTATAAACAATTTAGGATTAAAATAGGAAGCTTTTTTATAAACAGGATCATCTTCTTTATCAAGGTCATCAATGAAAAGTGTACCGAAATTAACTTCCGCACCTACCACAAGCTTTTGGTGTCTGAATTTAAGTCCCGGAACCCACAGGGCTCCATAGTACAAATAAGCATATCCCTGATCATCGTAGCTAAAAAAATTAAATTTAGCAGTCGGACTAACGTTGAAATAGAAATCAAATGCAGTATTCTCATCCAGCTTAGCTGAAAGCATTGGTCCGAATCTTATGAGGCCGAGATTCAGGTCCCAGCCAAAAACATCTTCTCCATCCCGGATGCTGGTTGCTATGGTCACCCAACTGATGTTTAAACCAATTGCCAGGTTACTACCCTTTGATAACATATGTTGACTTCCAAACTCAAAGGAAGGCTGTATTCCCTGGAACAATCTACCCTTTCCCAGATAATCAAGCCGGGGCAATCCAATTCCGAAATGCAGGTAAACCCCATCATTGAACATATCTCTGCCTTTAACACGGCTTGTAAGACCTACTAACTGATCTCCTGCTACTGATGAAATTGCAATTAAAAAGAACCATAAAACAAAACCAAACCTCTTCATAGACAAAAATGGGTCATCTGATTAAAAATAATTTTTACACTAATTTATGGAAAACAATCAGAATATATGCCAACAAAGTTTGTTAAAAGTCTTAAAATAAAAGTGGGAACTGATATAAAACCAACTCCCACATCTTTATGCTTTAACCTTTGCTTATATTAAAACTTCATACCCAAAAGAATTCTTGGATTCATATATGACAATTTAACAGCTTTTACATCTGAATTTTCCAAATCCTGTGCTTTAAGACGACCAAAGCTATTTTCAAATCCTACAGCAAATTTTTTGAATCTGAATTTCACCCCTGGAGTCCATGCGGCTCCATAAATCAAGGTATTACTATCAAATTGATCAGTGGACCAGAAGTTGTATTTTACTGTTGGATTCAGATTGAAAAACACATCAACTGCAGCATTGTCTCCAAACCCTACAGATGCCATCGGACCAAATCTTAAAAGTCCAAGATGAAAATCATAAACATTTTCATCTATACCTTCAAGTTTATAAACACTTCCACCAATTGTTAACCAGCTTACGTTCAATCCGAATCCGATACGATCACTCTTAACAAACATCCACTGATTTCCGGCCTCCAATGTAAACTGTACACCTTGGCTTTCCCGCTTTGAATCGGTAATATCAGTGCCTTTAAAAGATGGAAATCCAATTCCCAAATTCCAGTAAAAACCGTTACTGATCATTCCATCGTCTTTACCCATTTTACTTGTAAGACCAATCATGTTGTTTCCCCCTGCAAAAGACGAAAAGGTTAGCAGGCACAGCGTAAAAAATAAATAAATTCTTTTCATAATAAATAGAAATTTAAATGATTATAAAATAATTCAATACGAAATCTACGTAAAACAGATTAAAAGGATTATTTTATTTATCACCATTTTTAGGTATAACCTCAATAAGAGCATTTTATAGAATAAATTTCTTTATCTTGAAGATTCAAACAGCTATTGAGATTTTATTCTACATATATCCATCTGCCTTTCTCAAAACAAATTGAATCACATCTTATAATACAATTATCATCCGTTAATCAGAGAACTCTGTGTATAATTCGATAAAAAGTCAGCCTAAAACTGTCTTAGATTTTTCTGGTTAATATTATATGAAGACTGTAAATAACCAAAAAAGCTGGACAGACCTCTCTGCCCCGCTGACAAACAAAATGGTTCATTGGCCTGGAGAACCTGAAGTTTCGATTTGCAAACTTTTTGACATGAACAAAGGAGGTCCTGCAAATGTTACCACCCTCTCCATGAGTGCCCATACAGGTACACATATTGATGCGCCATTACATTATATAAAAAATGGAAAAGACATTTCTTCTTTTCCTCTTGATCTGATGACAGGATCTGCCCGGATTATAGAAATCAAACATGACAGATTTATTCCAATCGAAGAGGTGAAACAACATGACATTAATCCTGATGAAAGAGTTTTATTTAAAACAAAAAACTCCTGTTCCGACTGGGCAAAGCAAGAGTTTAAGAGGGATTACATTTATCTTTCATCAGAAGCAGCCAACTACCTTAAGGAGAAAAAAGTATCAGTGGTAGGAGTTGATTACATTTCTATCGGAGGAAAGGATAATGGTAAAATAGTACATGAAATACTTTTGGGAAATGAAATATGGGTCATTGAAGGTTTATATCTTAATGGAATAAAACCGGGACTATATGAAATGATATGCATGCCTCTCAAAATAAAGGATTCAGACGGAGCACCTGCAAGAGTAATTGTTAGAAAAATCTGATATCGTTAAACGAGATGTTTTACAAATAAAACTCTGTCTTCTCCGTTTCCATCATAGTCACTGTAAAAGTCTATGCCGTCAAGGGTCTTATTGCTTCCTGGCACAATTTCAAAACCGATCCTTTTGTGAAATGCAATTGAGTTTTTATTAAAAGGAGAGGTTACACAATAGATTTTTTCTACCCCAGCTCTTTTTACCCTATCGACAAAAAAACCATACAACCTTTTCCCTATTTTATAATTTCTATATCCGGGATCTACTCCGATAAAATGTACATAGGCATCTCTATGATCGTCCTGGCTGAAAAATCCAATAATAAAGCCCAATATCCTTCTATCAGCGATAGCTACAAAGCCGGTATCTTTAAAATATCTAAAGAACAAACGAGGAAGCATGTTAACCATGGCCCTGCCATCCCACCAACTATTAAGATTATTGATCACATATGGATAATCATCATCTGAAATGTTTCTGAAAGTTATTTCCATAAAATAATTTTGAATAAAAATATTAGCTGACTTATTTTTCTTTCTAATACTCCTACAACTCAATCATCATTCCTGAGTTTACTTTCTTTCAAATGACCTGAATTTTCTTTCACCATTTACCTATAATAGTAAGGTATCAATCTTATGAGCCTGAACCACTTCTTCAGTTGGAGACCATGTAAAAATAGTAAAATGACCGTCCTGAGAAGCAACAAAAGCTAAGGCATTCTTCTGATCATATACAAACTGGGCAGCAGAAAGATGTCTCGTCCCCCCCGAAATGGATGGGTTAATCATAACTGCCCCACCACCTACAATAGGCTCACTCATATAGACCTTTTCCACCCTCGCATTGCCAACAGACCTTCCTATTTTTGCACCAAAAGCATAGAGCTCATATTTGTCGCTGATTACTGTTGCCCCATCAACAGCAGTGAGACCAGCAAGTGTTTCAACCTCTGTACGCAATGCACCCTGCCACATAACCTCCGAACGAACATTTATATCTTTACTCATGAGATCTGAAAGGCCTGAATAAGGAGGGGAAACAGAATATTTAATAGGATGCAGAATAGATTTTCTCCAATTATCATTATCCGAAGGAACAACAAGGAGGGAACCACCATGACGATGAGCTCTCATAGAAACAGCAAGCTGAACCAGCACATTCATTGAATCGCTCCATGAATGAGGAACCGTATATCCCAATAGGTATTGTAAAAGTTCAGGACAGTCAGGATGACTGGCACTGTTTTCATCAATAATTTTAACCTGATCCCCTATAAGCACAGCCACATTCGCAAATTTACCAAAGCCATGTACCCTTCTGTGCTTAATAACCAGCATACCAGGCTCACTCACATCAAGAATAAAACAAAGATTCGGAATCTTAAGCGTTGTTCCCCATATAAACAATTGATCATTCTCATGCCACACCCCCAAGTGAACACCTGGTCGCTCTACACCAAGGGAAAGTTTAGTAAGGTGATATGCAGTAAATGCCATTTTCTGTTCAAAAAGAATGGGAACACCCGCTTGTTCCGGCGGCAGAAATGCTATTGAAATTTTGGTAGAATTCCCTTCCTCCCTTCTCAAACTTGCCCAAAATGCGGTATCGATCATCGTCTCTACCATTTTCACATTAGGCTCTATGGCTAAGTTAGTATCTCCTCTCATTCTGGCAGCAGAAAGTTGATGAGCAAAATGCTTCTCAATAGCTTTTGCTACCGACGATGCTGCCTTATAAGTAGTTTTTTTACTCATATAATCCTGAAAATCTCTGTTATCTAACTTCAATAAGGTGACAAATTTATAGGTTTAAGTTTATGACTGCCCGATTCTTCACTCAAAATGTAAAAAATAGAGTTCAATAATGAAATTTAAAATCCTAAATTCAAAAGTGGAATCTTTTCTCTGAATGATTTTACTGTTAACCTTAAAAAAATCAGCTTATTAAAATCTAAGAAGTTCTAAAATTGAAGCAAATAACTCGAATTTTAACTTAAGAAATCGAAAATTGGAAAAAATAGCTCGAAATTTCAACCTGAGCAATCCAAAATTGAAGCAAATAGCTCGAATTTTTAACCTTAGAACTCTAAATTTGGAGCCCAATAGCTCAAATTTTAACATAAATTACTCAAAAATTGAAGCCCAAAACTCGAATTTTAACTTAAGTACTCGAAAATTTAAGCTAAATGCTCAAATTTTAATTTAAGGAATTCGAATTCCTTTGCATAAAATCAAAGCTAATCCTATTCATTTTTTGGGTATTTGTTATTTTGGGAATTGCATCAAAATAGTGGACAAAATATTTATTAAGCTTTTAAGTTTGGAAGACTAACCAGGGACTCGCTTCAATAACCTTAATTATCTTTTAGTTCCATAAAAATAAATATCATTTAATCTTCCTTTGTAAGCTTCTCCAAATTCATTTAAGACTTGTTTCCTTGAAAGCAAACCAAGATTCTGATTTTTAGGTTTTAAAATAAAAGAACCGGAAGGAGGTATATATGATTACAGAAGTTGGTGAGTTAATACAAAGAGTTGCCCCTACGAAGGAAATAGCTAAAGATTCCATAAATCTTTTTGAGGAAAAAATTTCAAAAGAGTTCAAACAAAAAGCAGAAACAGAGGAGCGAAGAGCCAGTCTAGTTACCAAGATATCAGAACCTTACATAACTTCTGTTATTGGTAACATGAACATAAGCACCCCTGACTTTAAATCTTTGAAAGAACTGGCTCTTGACGAGCATGAACTACATCGCCAAAAATTAAAAGAAGAACATTCTGATGTAGAAGAAAGAGCCCGGTACATGCTGAGAATTGATGAGCGTTATAATATTATGGGTCCTCCCTATGATATAGACTGGACCAGCGGTGCTATAGGCTATGTACACCAAAACACTGGAGAGTTCGGGATATCACCATTTAATGGACAAGCAGCGGCAGCTGTTGGAATATTTGTTTCTCCAATTCAGGATGTTATTGGACGTTTTACTGCATATGTTCCTGTCACCTACTCCTGGTTCAACTGGATCATAAACACTGGATATGCCAGTACCAACGGAGGAATAGGAGTTATGATTTACGATGTTCAGTCTGGCAAAACTCTCCTGGATAACAGAGCTAAATTATGGAATAACACTTTAGTTGGAGCCGGTTTTTCTAATGAATCGGAAACGTCAACTTATCTTAGCAGTACTTCGGCAGCCGAAAGTTATTTTGCAATGACAGGAGGTGATTTATATCTGGTTTGGATATGGTGCTGGGGAGAAGCAAAATATAATGGCAGCCCCGCTTTATCTATGGCGTCCATTGCTGGTAAAATTCCGTTTGTTGCAGTACAATCCTGGCCAACAAGGTAATTTTATAAAAAACAAAATATAATCCCACCTTCAATCTAATTATTCTGAAATACAAGGAATAGCAATAAGTATATCATTGCTTTTCCTTTTGGCATTCAGAAGTTTCAATCGATTTTTCGCCAGAAAAAAACTCATTTTTATTCAAATGTGTTTCATTCTATAGAATATAAAACACCACCCCTATCAGTATAAACCCTGATTACAGACAAAAATTAAGTATGTGTATAAAAGCATAAGAATTTATACTTTTACATTGCTATAATATAACAAAATGTTGAATCACCTCTTTATACCCAAAAATTACGACCCCATCCTTAATCTAAAAAAGACAGAAAAAGCTATCAAGCTCATTAAGGATACTTTTGAACATCAGTTAGCTTCAGAATTAAGACTCAGAAGAGTAACTGCTCCTCTATTCGTTCTTAAAGGAACTGGCATCAATGATGACCTTAATGGAATTGAAAGGCCGGTTACCTTTCCAATAAAATTCATGAAAGAAACTCCTGCCGAGATAGTTCATTCCCTTGCAAAATGGAAAAGGCTGATGCTGGCAAAATTAGAGTTCGCAACAGGTTTCGGACTTTATACTGATATGAATGCTATTCGTCCGGATGAAGATCTTGACAACATTCACTCTCTTTATGTTGATCAATGGGACTGGGAAAGAGTAATGTCTGACAATGACAGAAATATTGATTTTCTAAAAAAGACAGTTACTCAGATTTATACTGCGATGAAACGTACTGAATATCTGCTATGTGAAGAATATCCTGAATTAAATCCGGAACTTCCTGAGCATATTCACTTCATCCATAGTGAAGAGTTATTAGAGAAATACCCTGACTTAAGTTCCAAAGAAAAAGAAGACAGAATTGCAAAAGAATATGGTGCAGTATTTATAATTGGAATCGGAGGAGCTTTAAAGAATGGTCAGAAACACGACGGAAGAGCTCCTGACTATGATGATTGGAGCACAGAATCTGAAAACGGTTTTAAGGGCTTAAACGGAGATATTGTTGTCTGGAACCCAATACTGCAAAGATCCTTTGAATTATCATCCATGGGAATCAGAGTAAACGAAATTGCATTGAAAAAGCAATTGGAAATAGCAGGCTGTGAAAACCGGGCAGACCTCATGTGGCACAAGATGCTTTTAAACGGTGAGTTACCTCAAAGCATTGGAGGAGGAATTGGTCAGTCCAGACTATGCATGTATCTGTTAAAGAAAGCACATATAGGAGAAGTACAATCAAGTATATGGCCAGATGAGATGATTGAAGAATGCAGAAAACATAAGATCAATATTATATAAAAGTATCTAAGAAAGAAAGCCCCGAAATCCGGGGCTTTCTTTTTCTTAAACTCTTACATAAGAGTAAGCCACTTAAACCAGTGGCATACCCATTCAAAAAATACCTAATAAAAACATAAAACGACATTACAATTTTTGTAATCTTATAACCTCAACTTTTCCGGAAGTGTATACAATGGTTAAAGTATACAAACCTGTATTAAGAGAACTTCCGAATTCTAATAGATCTCCCTGTACAACTTTTCCATATCTGAAAACTTCAATTCCGTTTGTATTAGAAATTGCGAGAGTCTCAATATCCGCATGAGCTGTTACATTGAATGCTCCAACAGATGGATTAGGCCCTACCTGAACCAGAGGTGCTGAACGCAAAGAACGGGCTGCAGCACAAACATCTACTTTTAGACAATAAGAAGCATAATAAGGTGAAACATTATAGCTGATACCAACACAAACATCTCCACCGGTATAATGCTCTCCGGTTTCAAGATTTGCTTTGTGTGCAGCGCCTGATTCAGCTGTGAAACTCTTACTATACCCGCTAGTCCACCAGGAGTATGCTGTTGCTCCATTTCTTAATGAAGGATTGAGTTCAAATGATATGGTAGAGTTCGGAACACTGCAAGCAGGGCCGGTTATACTTTCCTGAGAACCGCCAACTGATTTCACATTGATAGTAATGGCAGAAGAAGTAGTCGATGCCCCTTGATTATCGGTAGCTTTAGCAGTGATATTATAAACGCCCGCAGACAGATTTGTCCAGAAGAACGAATAAGGAGCTGTAATATCAGTTGCTATTAAAGTTGATCCATTAAAAAACTCCACCTTTGTCACGGAACCATCAAGATCACTGGCTGATGCTGATAACGTTATCGTAGCCGGTGCAGTAAACTCTGTATTGGATGGAGGAGAAGTCAGACTAACGATTGGAGGGGTATTCTGAGTCGCATTACATTGCCCTTGTGTGATAGGATCAGAGGCAAAAGTAAGTTCATCAATATTAGGACCTCCGTTTTCTGTTAAAGAAGACAATGTTAACAAATTATTTCCCTGAGAAAGTGAAAGCTGTACTACTGCTGTATTCCAGGTTGTCCATGCACCTGTTCCCGTAAAACTTACAGAAGCAATCTGAGTAACACCATTTACAGCAACAGACATTGTCCTGTTTGCCGTTGTACCATTTGCGAAGCGTATGGTAACACCTACATTACCTGCAGCACCTGCAGATACCGCCCATGAAGCTTTGCTTCCGACAGCATTGTTAACATTCACATAGCCGGTTCCATTAAACCCGGTGTTGGTATTTTCATTTGCTATACCATCAACAGAACAAGCAGATTCTCCCTGCAACTTGAAAGGAGCGACAGGAGTAGAACTTACTGTAACCACTGCAGCAGCTGAAATAGCAGTCCCTCCGGCATTGTCAGTAGCAACTGCCGTAATAGAATAAGTACCAGCTGCTACATTCGTCCAGTTGAATGAGTAAGGAGCAGTGGCATCAGTCCCTATCAAAGTAGTTCCATTAAAGAAAGCAACAGAACTTATTGTTCCGTCAGCATCGCTTGCATTAGCTGTAATATTTATTGATGCGGGAGCAAGATAACTGGCATTGTTGGCCGGAGCAGTTAAAGAAACTGTCGGCAAACGATTGGATGTATACTGGCCAACCAATACTATATTTGGAGTAGGAGCCTGATCAACACCTGCCCCCAGGAAGAAGCCCAGATGCGGAGGCTGGTTATAGGAAGACTGCTGCCATGAAATAGCATTTCTGTAAACAGGATCATGCATTAGCGTATACAGTTTATGCTGAGTAGGAATGGTGGTGGTGTGAATATAAAGACGGTTAGCGCCGTCATGAAGAATTACTTCCTCACGCCAATCTCCTAGTATATCTGCACTGAGATTGGGAGTTGCCTTTGTTCCATTGCAGGAATTTCCTGTTAAGGAGAGTACACGTGATGTACCGTTCCCATTCCATTTATCGATCGTATTGTTATTGAGCAATTCATCCTGCAAGTCACCGTCCCAGTAGACCCTGAAGTTTACAGATGCAGGTTTTGCCGTAGAAATCCGTGTTCCGGTTGCACCAAAAGTTCCGGAAACAGTACTTGACCATGCTTCCTGACCAGGGTAACGGGAATCGATATCACCAATCATACCACGGCCATCATCATTTCCACCTCCCCCACGCCAAAGAACACGACCATCCCTTGCTCTTACCAAATAATGATCAGGCTGACTTCCGGTTTGCTCGTTTACCAGCCATATCTCTAAACCAGGACTGGCTGGATCGAAATCACCGACATGGTTAGCATCTCCATGACCAAATCCAGTTGACCACATGAACTTTCCATCATGATCAATAGCACTGGCTCCAGGAATTATTTCATCAAAACCATCTCCATCAATGTCTGCTGCCATCAGACTATGATTTCCCTGTCCACGTGCACCAGTACTTCCTGAGTTGTTTGAATCAAAGATCCATCTGGTTGACAATCTTTGTCCATCCCAATCTATAGCAGCCAGTGTCAACCTTGTATAATAACCTCTTTGGAAGATCATACTAGGTTTAACTCCGTCAAGGTAAGCATTGGTAGCATTAAATCGATCAACTCTGTTTCCATAGGAATCTCCCCAACTACTTACAGTTCCTCTCGGAACAGGGTAATTGATTGTTGCCATTTCCTTACCTGTTTGTCCGTTGAATATGGTAAGATATTCTGGCCCCGTTAAAACATACCCGGTACCATTTACATAATTTGTAGCATCATTATCATTTGCAGCAAGTCCGTTACTCAAATAAGTTCCTGTACCATCTCTGGTACCAGGAGCTGTTTTGCAGGCTACTTCAGCTTTTCCATCCGAATTATAATCGCCTACCAGATGTTGTGTATAATGTGCACCTGAACGAATATTTCTTCCCAGGTCTACAATCCACATAAATGTACCGTCCATTTTGTATGCAGCAAGATAGGTGTTAGCCGTAACACCTGAATTGGAATTATCCTGTGCATTATTAGGATACCATTTTACCACAAGATCATACTTACCATCTCCGTCTAGATCACCTACATTTATGTCGTTAGGCGTATGGCTGCTGCTGGGGCGGTTACTTAATGTAATCGTCCTTACTTGCGAACCCCATACGGTTGCAGAACCACCTACAGATTGTTCTGCTCCACCGACAACAGGCCTTACGGTATATGTAGAACTTGATGAGCCACCATTATCAACCATATTGGTAGCGCCGGTTATAGGAGATGAATTTACCTTTGTACCATTTCTGTAAACATTAAATGCAACACTTTTGGGATCTGTACCGAATACTCTCCAGCTTAGAAACACACCATTTCCTGTTTGTACCGCTACTAATCCACGGTCAAGGTTTTCCATTCTCCGTTGTGCCATGAGGCCTGAACTTAAAATGAATAACAGGGAAGATGCAAAAAATATAACTTTAAACGAATAAGAGTTTTTCATTGCTTTATTTTTTAAGTTGTTGTTTTATTAACTATTCATCCGGATTTATCTATTTACAATCTTTCATTTTTGAGGTGAACAATTATTGTTTAAAAAGTCCCATTTTATTTTATACTCCATTCAGATTATAACTTCATAACTATAAGTATTCATAACACATTTTAATCATGATCATATGAATACCAATGATGCAAGAATGATAGCCAATAATAGTTTAATTGATTTGAACACCTTGTAGTACGATGATCATTAATATGCTAGCTATAAAATCATCTCAATTAAAAATAAGCTCAGAATGAAGGCATTAATGGACAATTCAGTTCATCTTACCAAATAATCATAACGACTAGTATATAATCTTTCTGACGAAACAAAAAAAGGGACTGTCTTCATGACAATCCCTCTAACGATAGTGAATGTAAAACTTTAAAAGATCTCTCTCTAATTATCTCTCATGAAGGAGAGGGACTTTAATGGGTATGTTATTAGTTATGGCAGTTATAATCTAACTTTTTTCTCATCGACTGTTCCCTTCTCCTGCAGGAGAAGGGTTAGGGATGAGGTTTCCAATACAAGTTCGATTATAATTTTTGCAATCTTATCACCTCTACTTTTCCTGAGGAGTACATAATTGTTAAAATATACAATCCGGCACTAAATTCGTTTTCAATTTTCAATTCCTCCATCTGTGAGAGTTGTCCGTATCTGTACACCTCTATTCCGTTAGTATTTAAGATAGTCAAAGACTCAACATTTTCTGTTGCTGTCAAATTAAATATATCCATGAATGGATTAGGTCCAATAAGCACTTTGCTTCCGGCATGGAGGTTATCATATATAGAAGTAATAACAGGATCCACAGTTATCGTAACAGGTGCAGATACGGTGACTGCTCCCTGATCATCGGTTGCCTTAGCAGTGATAACGTAAGTTCCATGCTCTACATTTGTCCAGTTAAACTCATATGGAGCTGTTAAAACCGAGCTGATTATTTCTGAGCCATTATAGAATTCTACCTTACTTACTGAGCCATCATTATCCGTTGCGGTAGCGCTTAACTGAATACTAGCAGGGGCTGTATATTTCCCTCCACTTACAGGTGAGGTCAGACTTACAACAGGAGGAATATTAGCCGGATTAGGATTACATTGTCCTGCTGATATATTCTCGGAACCGAATGAAAACTGGTCGATATTAGGTCCACCATCTGCAGTTAAAGATGTTAGTGTAACAATATTGTTCCCTTGAGAAACGGAGATCTGCACTACTGCAGTGTTCCAAGTAGTCCATGCCCCTGTTCCTTCAAAGCTCACTGAAGCAATCTGGATAACACCATTTACACCGACAGACATAGTTCGGTTTGAAGTTGTACCATTAGCGAAACGAATAGTCAGGCTGATATTTTCCTGAGCACTTGCAGCTATTGCCCATGAAGCCTTACTACCGACAACATTATTAAAATTAGCATAACCAGTACCGATAAATCCGGCATTAATGTTTTCATTGATAATTCCATCAACAGCACATGCAGATTCACCTTGAAGTTTAAATGATGGCGTTGATTCCACTATCACAGTTATTGGACTTGAGGTTGTAGTTCCTCCCGCATTATCGGTAGCAACAGCAGTAATCGAATAAGTACCTGCTACAACATTTGTCCAGGTAAAAGAATAAGGAGCACTAGCATCTGTAGCTATTAAAGTAGTTCCATTATAGAAAGATACAGAACTTATTGTACCATCTGCATCATTTGCATTAGCAGATATCGTAATGGAAGCAGGAGCAAGATAACTGGCATTATTAGCAGGAGCTGTTAATGTTACTATTGGTAATTGGTTCGAAGGATTATGAGAGCCTACTAAAACAATATTTGGAGTCGGAGCTTTGTCAACACCGGCACCAAGGAAAAAGCCAAGGTGAGCAGGCTGATTATAGGAGGATTGTTGCCACGATATTGCATTTCTGTAAACAGGATCATGCATGAGTGTATACAATTTATGATCTGTTGGAATGGTCGTAGTATGTATGTAAAGGCGGTTAGCGCCATCGTGAAGGATTACTTCCTCCCTCCAATCACCAAGAATATCTGCACATATATTAGGGGTTTCCTTGGTACCATTACAAGAATTACCAGTTAAAGTTAATAGCCTTGAAGAACCATTACCATTCCACTTATCAATTTTATTTCCGGTAAGCAATTCATCCTGCAAATCACCATCCCAATATATTCTGAAGTTGGCAGAGCTTGGTTTAGTAGTGGAAAATTGAGTTCCATTAGCTCTAAACGTTCCTCCAACGGAATTTGACCATGCCTCCTGACCAGGATAGCGTGCATCAATATCGCCAATCATACCCCTTCCGTTATCATTTCCACTACCGTTGCGCCAAAGAACCTGACCATCTCTTGCTCTAATCATATAGTGATCAGGCTCACTTCCTTTATTCTCACTTACCTGCCATACTTCCAGACCAGGGCTGTCAGGATCGAAATCGCCGACATGGTTTGCATCTCCATGACCATATCCGGTTGCCCATCTAAACTTTCCATCATGATCAATACAAGCAGACCCAGTTAAAATTTCATCAAACCCATCCTCATCTATATCAGCGGCCATAATGCTGTGGTTCCCTTGTCCACGAGCGGCAGTACTTCCAGAATTGTTTGAATCAAAGATCCATCTGGTTGACAACCTCTGTCCATCCCAGTCCATGGCAGCCGCAGTCAACCTGGTATAATAACCTCTTTGAAAAATCATACTAGGTTTAACACCATCCAGATAAGCATTGGTTGCATTAAAGCGATCCACTCTGTTTCCATAATTATCGCCCCAATTGCTTACTGTACCCCTAGCCACAGGATAATTTACCGTTGCCATTTCCTTGCCTGTTTTACCATTAAAAATGGTAAGGTATTCTGGTCCTGACAATACATATCCACCATCGTTAATATAGCTGGTAGCGTCATTGTCAAAAGCAGCAGGACCATTGCTCAGATAAGCACCTGTACCATCTTTGGTACCAGGTGCAGTTTTACATGCTACCTCTGCAAAACCATCAACATCATAATCTCCAACAAGATGCTGTGTATAATGTGCACCTGAACGAATATTCCTCCCCAGATCAATGATCCACATGAATGTTCCATCCATTTTATAGGCAGCAAGATATGTATTGTCCGTAACACCGGATTGTGAATTATCTTTCGCATTGTTTGGGTACCATTTTACCACAAGATCATACTTTCCATCCCCATCAAGGTCTCCGACATTAATGTCATTTGGAGTATGGTTGCTGCTTGGCCGGTTACTTAAAGTAATAGTTCTTATCTGGGAATTCCACACTGTCGCAGTACCTCCATCTGCTTGTTCAATCCCTCCTATAACAGGCCTTACGGTATAGGTAGAGTTTGCGGAACCGGAGGCATCTACCATGTTGGTTGCTCCTGATATCGGTGAAGCATTTATCTTTGTTCCACTTCGGTAAACATTAAATGCCACAGCTTTCGGATCAGTACCAAATACCCTCCAACTCAGGAACACACCACCATTTGTTTGTACTGCTACTAATCCACGATCAAGTTTTTCCATTTTCCGTTGCGCCTTAAGGTCACTACTAAAAATGTGTAACAGGATACATGCACTAAAAATAACTTTAAGAAAATAAGAGTTTTTCATTGCCGTATTATTTATTATATCACCACTATATACTTTTTCGGTTTTCTAGTGTAGAATACAATTCGCAAAATGAAAGGTGAACAATTATTATTAAAAAAATTTAATTTAGATAGAAAGCTATTCAGACTGACAACCCCAAAACTGACATCAAACTGATTTACAATACATTTCATCTAAAAAAGTATACCTGTGATAAAAATTATTTTTGTAGCCTGAATTGCTGACGGCCCGAATCATGAAGATATTTAATACAATAGTTATCATGTACAGCTTCATTCCCTTGTAACTTAACCTCCTTATTGTCAATCAGAAGATCATATAATCTATCATCCATTACAACGATCTGGAAAACACCTTCAGGACCAGGAGTTATATTGAACTGGTTTCTGTTTACCCAATCCCAAACTGTAACTTTTGGAACATTCGCCGCTTCAACATCTTTTGTCGAAACACATTCCTTTATCCTCACATATAATATGGAAGGTGTTGCTGCACCAAGATATAAATTATAATATGGTACCAAGGCTGACAATTTGAAGGATTTCTTTTCCACATATATATACCTGAGCTTGTCTCCATTTCTTGAAGTAATAATATATTCACAATCCCCATCAAGTTTTATTGTAGCAGTAGCTGTAATATTATCAAGGGTATCAAGCGTATTTTCCGTCATATTATTAATAAGAATTAAAGCTCCGCTGAAATTCTCTCGGGAAAATTCACTCTTAAAATGAAGGCTCGCATTATAGATATGTTTTCTTTTTAGATAAACTGATTTGGAAATCCTCTTGGTATATGCGGCATTACCATAGGTTGAAATATTTAAAGTATCATTTTTATAATCATCCTTGTAAACAACCAACCTATATGTATGACCAGGGCGAAGATTGGCCTTAATTTCATTGGGAAAGGCCCCTGGTATGCACCGTATTGGAATATTTAACTCTGCATCAATAAGACTTACAGAAAAACCAATCAGGTCTTTCTTATCAAAATCATCAAAAATACTTAGATCAAAAAAAACTTTATTTTCTGTATACATATAGAGGTCATCATCACCTCCATTGTTTCTTCTGTTTGAAGAAAAGTACCCTGATTTATTCTTTAAATTATAACTAAATCCAAAATCATCAAGATTAGAATTCACAGGAAATCCCATATTTACAACGATGGTATCTTTAAACTGAAAGTCCACATAATAAATATCAAGCCCCCCCATTCCATACTTTCCATCGGAAGAAAAAAATAAAATATTATCCTCGGTCAGAAAGGGATATTTTTCATCTCCTTTGGTATTGATCTTTGAGCCAAGATTGATCGGATCAGACCATGAACCACTCTTTAATATACTCATATAAATATCAGTCCCACCATAGCCACCTTCCTTATCTGAAACAAAAAACAACCTTTGGCCATCCTTACTTATCGCCGGATGCCCGACTGAATATTCAGAATTATTCAAAGAAACAGGAGAAAGATATTTCCATTTATTTAATGATTCATCAAATTCAGCTGAATAAAGCTCCAGCCTGTAAGGCTCCTGATCTCCTTTGATACATAGGTTCACTATTGCTTTAACACTATCATAAAATGCAATCGGACCTATGTGAAGAACATCCTTCTTATCAAAATCAACTTTAACAGCATTGCTCCATCCGGTATCACTTTTTTGTGCAAAGTATATACGAGCAAAACCACCATTATTCAAGGCATTATAATTCCTTACCACTGAAGTATCTTCTTCTTCAGTAACATAAAACATACCCTTATACAACTGAACAGGACAATATTCAGAACCGGCAGTATTAAAAGGTAAATCGAAGATATTATAATAAAGACTATCTCTGAATAAATTATTCAGTACAATCCTTGAATGGACCTTTGTAAAAATTGTATCAGCCTTGGGATCGTTGATTGCACGTAAGGTATTGAAATAATCTATACTGTCCTGAGCACTCAGGGCATGACCGGAAAAATGAATATTTTCAAAGCACCTCTTCGCCTCTTCATACCTGGCCATTTTTTTAAAAAGCATTGCAGCTTTTCTGTTAAGGTCACAATCTTTAATATTTTTCTTTTTCTTTAAAGCTTCTGCATATAAGTCTGCTGCTCTTGCATAAGCCAGCTGTTTATAATAATAATCAGCACGATTTTTAAGGCTATTAACATCCGTAAAAATCGTCTGAGAAAAAGTTTCACCGACTTTTATTAATAAAATCAATATGACTATCAACTTCTTCATCTTATTAAAAATACCTTGGCATATATGCATTATCTTTAAAAAAGACGAATCTATAACTTAGTTTAAACTCATGACTTGCCCCTGCCACTGAGGAAAAACGGGAAAAAGGAG
Source organism: Sporocytophaga myxococcoides (assembly GCF_000775915.1). NCBI lineage: Bacteria > Pseudomonadati > Bacteroidota > Cytophagia > Cytophagales > Cytophagaceae > Sporocytophaga > Sporocytophaga myxococcoides. The sequence goes on along the minus strand of NZ_BBLT01000010.1, from coordinate 18,301 downwards.
CATCATAAGAATAACCTGCCTGAAGCTGATTGGTAATCTGAGCCTGAACAATAAAATTCAAAGAAGTCCCTATCCGGTAGCCTAAACCGAGCCATAAGACATCATTTAAAATAAAGATATTATTTATATCAATCTGTGCTTTGCTGCCCATTACATCTTTCACAAGAAAACCTGGAAGATACTTAACCTGATAAGAGAGCTTAAAAACATAACCTCCATGAACAAACAGATGCCTGTATTTAACAGTTTCTCCATGCTCATTAATTCTGACCTCCAAAAGATCAGGAACAGAAACTCCAAGATAATATCTGGGAGAGTACCAATAAACCCCGGCACCAACCCCTGGAGCAACATATATGGATTTATCAGCACTCATATCAGGATCATTGGCTTGCTTCGTCTGAATTTTGCTGAACCTTGAAACCATTTGTACTAATCCAGCCTGCAACCCAAGAGATAACTTGGAATTATTATTAAAGCTTATTCTATAAGCATAAATACCATAAAGACCTGTTTTTCCCGTAACCCCTATCTTATCATGTACAGCCAATAAACCAAGCGCAATTTTCCTTTTCTTAATAGGACTGTGAATTGAAAATGTTTGAGAGGAAGGAGCGCCCTCAATATCCATCCACTGCTTTCTGTATACAGCTGTAGCGTTCAGATCTCCCTGACTTCCGGCATAGGCGGGATTAATAACCAAAGTATTAAAAATATACTGACTATACATCGGTTCATTCTGAGCATATGCAAAAGCAGATTTGAGAAGAAGCATCATGATTAGCACCATGTAACTCTTCCATTTGTAAAACAGGCTCAAATATAAATTATAATTCAACTTTAGTCTATCTGTTAAGAACTACAAATCCTTTCATTACAGGACTCCCATCGCCCAAATTGATCACGTAAAAATACGTATCGTCTGCTAAAGGCTCTTTACCGTTTATATTACCATTACCCCTCCATACATTAGATTCATTATTATACGAATTGCTTCTGTAAACCAGTTGCCCCCACCGATTATATATTTCCACTTTATTATCAGGATATAAATCTATAAAATCTATGACCCACTCATCATTAATATGATCATCATTAGGAGTAAAGCCATTATAAACCTTAACTGCAGATGCATCAACTATTCTTATCTCTGCACCTTCAGAATATTTAGCAGGACAGCTGCCTCTTTTAATCAAAGCTCTATAATAGGTTGTTTCTGACAAATCAGAATAAATACAATATGGATCTGATGACTTTATAGCGTGCCAGTCTGTAGTAAAATTATCTTTTGAATATTCCCAGAATAAAATGGTTCCCTTATAATCTTTTAGATGAAGCGTATCTTTGTTCAAATGAGCACGGGCACTTGTTGAAGATTCAACCACACCGCCTTTGGTCAATGAGTCTATATCTATTATGGCAACAGGAGAATAGAAGGTTTTACCACAGTCATTAAATAAAACTCTATAATACGTCTTTCTCTTAAGATTCGAATATTCGTAAGAAAAACTGATATTGACAACAGGAGTGAAAGTTTCAAAATTATCAGTGGATAGTTCCCATCGTTCAATTGCAGAATGATATTTAGTGATATAAACTTTTCCCTTATTAGATTCGACACATACTGAAGGAGCATTTTCCATTTTCCCATTACCTGGGAATACATCTCTGTCAGGTTCACATGGTAAAAGTAACATAACAGGCAGCCACCTGTCTACATGGTCATTAAGTCCCAGTTGACCAAGAGGATTTCCTCCCCATACATAAATTTCATTCTTATCATTCCTTACTATGCAATGAATATCTCCGGTTGCTATATAATTGATATTCTGCAAATCCCCTGTTCCGGAAGGATCTTTAACTTTTACAGGAAGTGTGGAATCAATTGTATCATTTCTGCCAAGTTGTCCATAATCATTAATTCCCCAGGAGCAGACGGTCTTGTCAGACAACAAAGCAAGAGCCACACCCTGCCCCCCCGCTATTTCAACTACTCCGGCTAAGTGTTTGGTACCATCTATACTCCGTACATAGTCCGGTAATAAGCGATCGGTTTTATTCCCTGTACCAAGTCGCCCATCCCAGTTGGGTCCCCAAACCCATAGTGTGTCATTATTAGATAGTGCATAGGAGTAGTTATCAGCAGCTTCTATTTTAATGATATTCTTAAGAACACCCTTTCCTGATTTATCTTTAACAGGTATGGCATAAGCAGAATTTGTTTTATTATTCTGACCAAGTTGTCCGACATGATTTTTCCCCCATCCCCACACACTACCATCACACAATAATGCCATACAAAATGTACCTCCTCCGCTAATTGCCTTCACATTTTTCAGAGTATCACCAGGAGCTTTCAACACATAAGAAGGATAATATACAGGATCCGTAAAATTTCCAGTACCTGTTTCACCACTCGCATTACCACCCCAGCTAAGGACCTTTCCATCATTGGTTAAGGCATAACCCGTAGTGTTTCCGGTTGAAATTTGTTTTATATTACTAAGATGACCAACACCTCCAACACCCTTTACAACATAAGGAGTAAGTCTTTTCTCCAAAGTTCCATCACCAACCTGTCCACGATCATTAGGGCCCCAGGACAATACAGTATCCCCGGAATTGGTAAGGGCCAAAAATGTTGTTACTCCTTCTAAGGAAATCTGTTTACACCTTGGAGGCACTCCACCATTTATACCAGAGATCATTATAGGTACATTTGAAGGAATTAAAGAACCTATCCCGAGTTGACCAACGTTATTTTCACCTGTTATGAAAATCCTTCCGTCTTCACATAAAAAAGCAGAATTGTCATCGTTCCCAGAAAAAAATACATTTTGTCCCTTTGCTTCTGTTAATGCAAGGTAAGCAAACAATATACTATACAAAACAACTCTGAAAGGCATTTAAAGGACTTACTATTTCACTGTTAACTTACAGACTATAAACACATCGATATTAATTACAATTTATTGAAGGAACCTCCACTTTAACATTCAACCTGCGAACACAACCTTTACCATCTCTTACGAATAAACTGTACTTGCCCTGTTTAAGGTCTCCGATAAATGGCTCAGAAATAAATTCCCCATTGGGATTTATTGAAAATTCGAAAGGTGCTTTTCCCAATTTAATGGTATTCAAATCAACTTCAATAGCACCGTTATTTTGACCAGAACAAGCTGCTCTTGCCTGACAGGAGAAACTGATCAACGTATCTTTACAAATATCTTTATGATTCTCTACAGTAGTATTTTTATTCTGAATTTCTTCTGGCATAACTTCAGGAATATTGTTCCAGGCAGTAGTATCGATTTCATTATTTTCAGGAGCAGAAGTAACGGTATCAATTAGTACAGGGCTACTTTCAGGCTCATTTTTCCCCTGTTCATCTGGCTTAAAAAAGAAGTACAATAAAATGGCCACCAAGATCAAGACTGCAACACCACCAAAATACTTCCATTTATTATTCCCAGTAAACTTACTACCACTTAAATCCTTCTGCATTCTGGCCTTTAAATCCAGAAGATTTTGGCCAACAACTATCTGATAGCTAATATTCTGTATTTCGAAGTACTCAGCAAATTCCTTATCTGTTTTAAGCCTAGCTTCAAAATCAGACTTCTCCCCCTCGCTCAACTCTCCGTTGAGATAGCGATCTATTAATTCATAAGTATTATCAGGGAGACTCATTGCTTAAATAATGATATAATGTAAGAATTATCCTTTACCAGATTAAACAGTTTCTGTCTGCATCTGTAACTATATGTTTTAACTACCTGATCACTCGAGTAGCCCATTTTTACTGCTATTTCTTTAAGGCTGACTTTATCATATATAGTATACATTAACAGCTTCTTACACTCCTCACCCACCCGTTCCATTAAATCTTCTATAGCCTTTGCCTTCTCTGCTGTAATCATATCTGCCAATACATCCATGCCCTCTTCTTCACTATCGTCAAACTCAGCTGTATTAACAAGTTTATTATCTCTTTTAGCTTTATTGATCCAAAGGTTTCTTGCAACACTGTACATAAAAGCGCCAATCTCCTTTCTTTCATCAAACCTGTTAAGCTTGACCTGATTATAAAATATCACTACCGTATCCTGAAATATATCTTTAGCATCTTCATAAGAACCACTATTGCTGATGATATATTTTTTAATATGCGGAAGGACATCTTTATAGAGATTACTCAGAACTGACTCATTATCGCCTGTTCTGATCGCCTTCAGAATTTCTTTATCATTTAACCTTCTCATTTAGTATACAATGATGGTAAAGAAATGTGAACAAAGAGTTTTTGCTTAATTTCCTGGACTTTATAACAAAGTATATTCTTTCTTTTTATAAAGAGATTAGACGGATGCATCAATTTATATTTTCTAAAAGATCTCTAACTAAAACCTTTTGTTGTCATTATTTACAGAGAGGTTGAATTTCTCAATCAAGATTAAAAATACTTTTTAAGCGTCATTCAAACCAATTAAAATACTATTAATAAAACACTTAGAGTATACGATTTCTCTCCATTGCGTGTTTTACACATCTGATTTTCGAAATAAATCCCCTGTACCTATTACAACTGAAATAACTGAAGGTGAACAATATTTTAAAAAATAATAGCTTAGAGATTCCAATTCTGAATAAAATTAAAAATCCCTGCCTCATTTGATTTAGACAGGGATTTCTTATCCCGATGACTCATACTGTACGATTCACTATAAATCAGTCAATTACATTCATCTTCATTAAGAATTATTTTTTATGAATTTATCTTTTAATAATTCGCAAAGTGCTTGTATTCTTTTCTGTCTTTAACCTTAAGAAATAAATTCCAGGAATCAATTCGTTTCCAGCTAGGCCTGTTTCAACTCCATCACCCGATTCAATTTCCTTTCCCATAAGGTCAAAAATAGCATAAGAATAGGCCCCTGAAGCCTTTAATAAGACAGAACCGGTAAATGGATTTGGATAACAAATAAAATCATTGGAGATCAGCTCCTCACCTAAAATACTGGTGACCAGACAAGATCCTCCTGAGACTGAATTGTCGGTAAAACCGAAATAATCAAGATTTGGTAAGCCATCAGAAGTCTTTGCAACTAACCTAACCATATTCCCACCTTTATGAAGATAAATATCAGTTTCTATTGTAATCCATTTTGTAAAGGCTCCTGTAGAAGGAAAAACAAATACATTGTTTTGTTCTATCGAATTGACAACAACACCTGAAGATCTGCTTGCAGTTCCTCCATTGGCATAGCGGATTAACAGTTTATAATTTCCAGAAGCCGCAGCATTAAAGGCAAAAGTAGCAGACTTACCAATGGCATTATCTGTATTTACATATCCAGTACCTTCAAAACCAGCATTGATAGCTTCATTGTTGATACCATCAACTTCACAGGCTTCCTCTGCCTGTATTTTTAATACACAGGCCATTTTTCCTGTATTCCCTCCGACACACACTCCACATGCATCCAAACTTGCTGTTCCATTCACTACATTTGCACAATCCACACATTTGGACTCATCTTTCCCACAACCACAAATCCCTGGTTCTGACATATTTCTATCATTCGGGCAAAGATCAGTGTTATCTGCTACATAACCTAAAGGCTGAGTACAAGAGGATTGGGAAATTGCAGGATCTCCTTTGCCATCTCCATCAGCGTCTGCATACCATGTACCTTTGGGTTGAATAGTCACTGTAACTCCCGTTGAAGTTGCTTTACAACCATTTGTTCCTGTTACTTCCACTGTATAAACACCGGCAGTTGTTGCAACATAAGTCTGAGCAACCCCTACCTGATTCGTTCCGTTCTTCCATACATAAGATGCTCCTGCAGATGCTGTTAACGACACGCTTCCTCCATCACAGAATGAAATTGCTCCTGATGTGCTGATAGTCGCCGTGCAAGTTGTTGTTGCTCCTTTATATACAGCAGTATAAGTTGTAGCTGCTGTTCCAGATTTAACAGTAGTAAGAGTTGATGTAGACAATTGTATTCCTGAAGCATTGTTCCACTTCTGAAAGGTTCCGCTTGTCTTAGGTAAAGTTTTTAAGGTAATGGTAAGTCCTTCCGGATAACTCGATGTACGTGTCGTTACCAAGTCTGAACCTACCGGATCCACATTAAAACCTATCTGATACCTTGGTTTGATATAAGGAATAAGTTTGCTGACATTTACATCAGACTTTAATTCTTCGATTCCCTGAACAACAAGGTTTGCCATGGCTATGGCGCCCATCTCCTGAAAGTGAACATCGTCTGTATTTCCATTGGGATAATTGGGATATTCACCTGCAACATAATTATTATACCAGAAACGTGTAGTATAAGTTTGTCCGGCTGCCTCCATCTGCACTTTTGCTTTCGCATCCAAATCTATCAAAGGAACTTTAAGGGTATTTGCTACAGTGCGTACAGCAACAGGATGATCATGGTATGCATCATATACTGTTCCATCAGCGTTCCAGGCATTCCTTCTCAATGTAGAAACAAGAACAGGATAAGCACCTTTCGCTTTTGTTTCATTCACAAATTTCGTTAAATAACCTTCAAATTCTCCTCCTGTCGGAGTATATCGGGCAACATCTGCTTTGTTCCTGTCATTAATCCCAAATTGAATAAATACGTAGTCACCAGGCTGCAGCGCATCTCTGACTACAGACCAGAAATTGTTGTAAAAACTTTTGGAGCTTGTCCCTCCGACAGCTTTATTCACCACCTGAACATTGCTACTGTTAAAGAAATAAGGCAATACCTGTCCCCATCCTTTTCTGGGATAATATCCGTCATTATAGTCCTGAACAGTGGAATCTCCTATAGTATAAATTTTTATAATTGCTCCGACGGAATTGATAGCAATAGATATTTCTTCTGTATAAGAGTATCCTGACTCTTCGGTTATAATTACCGTGTAGTTACCAGCATCATCAACTGAAAGAGATTGATGAAACGCTCCTATAATAAGTTTACCTTCTTTAAACCATTGATAAGAACAACCATCAGGGGCTACCAGAGATTTCATTTGATTATCCGCTACTATTCCCTTCCCTGAAAAACCAAAGCCCAATGCCGGAGATAATAATAAAGTGAATAGTAAACCAAAGATTATTTTGTTAATGTTTCTCATTGTTATAATTCGTTCTATTCAGTATTTATCTTTTAATAATGCTCATAATCCTGGCAGACTTTTGAGCCTTCACCTTGATTGTATAAATGCCAGGTAATAACTTATCACCTGCGAGACCTGTATTTTGTCCTTTACCCGACTCAACTTCTTTCCCTGTTAGATCATAAATTGAATAAGAATATTCATTAGGAGCCTGCAATGTAACTTCTCCGGAAAATGGATTAGGATAACAAAGAATCTCACTAGACCCAATCCCTTCTGTATTAATACCAGTAATCAAACAGGGACCGGAAGTAATGTTATTGTCAGTAAAACCAATGTAATCAATATTCGGCAAGCCATCAGCTGTATTTGCTATTAACCTGAACATATTATTACCTTCATTAAGATATGCTTCAGCCTCCAATGTTGCCCAGGTAGTAAAAGCGCCTGTAGTGGGAAATACCAATATGGTGTTTTGTTCTATGGCATTAACCAAGACTCCTGAAGAGCGAGTGGCATTTCCACCATTCGCATATCTGATCAATAGCTTATAGTTTCCTGAAGATGCTGCATTAAAAGAAAACGTAGCTGATTTACCAATAGCATTATCTGTATTTACATAACCTGTACCTTCATAACCCGCATTGATAGCTTCATTTCTAATACCATCCACTTCACAGGCCTCCTCTGCCTGATATTTAAATGTGCAAGCTTTTTTTCCCGTATTACCTTCAACACAGGCTCCGCATGCATCCACAGTAGCATTACCGTTCAAAACATTTGCACAATCCATACAACTTAACTCTGTTTTTCCGCAACCACAATTTCCTGGTTCTGACTTATTTTTATCATCGGAGCAAAGATCAGTGTTATCTGCTACATAACCAGATGGCTGAGTACATGCTAATTGTGAAATCTTGGAATCCCCCTTTCCATCTCCATCAAGATCAGCATACCATATTGTTTTGGTTTGAACAGTTACAGTAGTTGCTACTGCTATTGCTTTGCAACCGCTGGCATTTGTTATTTCCACAGTGTAACCTCCAGATGTCTTTGCTACGTAGGTTTGAGACGTTCCGACCTGAGTAGTTTCGTTTTTCCAGAGAAAGGATGAACCGGCAGAGGCTGTCAGCGTAACACTTCCTCCTTCGCAAAAAGTAGTCGCTCCGGAAGCTATGATTGTGGCAGCACAAGTAGTTGTAGCTCCATAATAGGTAGCAGTGTAATTTGTTGCTGTAATTCCTGATTTGACAGTTGTAAGTGTTGCAGTTGAAAGCTGGCCACCGGAAGCGTTTTTCCATAATTGAAAGGTACTTTCTGCTTTGGGCAAGGTTTTTAAAGTAACCGTAAGCCCCTCCGGATAATTTGCTGTTCGGGTTGTCATCTGGTCAGAACCTGCTGGATTTACAAGGACTTTGATTTCATGCATAGGTTTCAGGAACTTAGCCAGGTTAACCATATAGGCATTTCCCGTTAATTCAGAAATTCCCTGAACAATCATTCTTGCATTTTCAATAGCACCCATTTCCTGAAAGTGCGTGCCATCTGTAACTCCATTGGGATAATTAGGATATTCACCTGCAGGATAAGTATGATAAACAAATCGCGAGATATAGTTTTGCCCCAAACCTTTAAATAGATTCCAGGACTTCATATTCAGATCAATAAAAGGAACATTCAATGCAGTAGCGACTTCAAGCATTCCTCCACGATAGTTGTTACCATTTTCTGTAAAAACATTGCGCATGCTTCCGTTGCTCCAGGCATTCATTACCATAGGTGAGATAAGGACTGGTATAGCTCCTTTTGCTCTGCTTTCATTTACGTAGATAGTAAGGAACTTCTTATAATCATCAACAGAAGTATATCGTTCGGCTTTTGAAAAATCCCGGTCGTTATGACCGAATTGAATAAAGACATAATCGCCTGATGCCAGGGCATTCTTCACTGTAGTCCACCGACCCTCTTCATAAAAACTCCGGCTACTTCTCCCCCCTATTGCTCTGTTATCGATTTTAACATTGGCTGAATTGAAAAAATAAGACAGGACTTGTCCCCATCCTGTCATAGGATATGCCGAGGATGCATAATTGCAGACTGTGGAATCTCCGATAAGATATATTGTTATAACTGCACCTGTTGCATCAATAGAAAGTAAAACTCTTTGGAAAGTTGAAAAACCTTCATCATTAATAAGCTGAACGGAATACTCCCCTGTTTGTAATGGTTTTATAAACTGCGCATCCTCCTCACTGAGCTTCTCACCATTGTAAAACCATTGATAATGACATGCATCGGGTGCAATCAGAGCCTTTAAATTTTTATCATAAATTATTTTGTTGATCTCTCTGGAATAAGCGGATATAGAGAGAAAAACTAAACAAATAAGAATTAAGGGTTTACAGGATTGAATGATCTTTAGAAAGGGTCCTTTCATATATGGTTTAATCTTTTGAAAACTTTAGAATACCCCATATACAAATTAAGAGACGAAAGGGTAACAAATATTGAAAAGTTTTTTTGAAAAGTTTAAAAAGTCTTTAACAAACCAGGCATGTTTTATAAACCTTATTAAAAAAAGGCCCAGGTTTTGAAACCTGAGCCTAGATAAACTAAAACTAACTATAAAAGTAAGGGTAGCATATTGTGTATTTAGAAGCTCAAAAAACCCAGTATTATTCCTTAATAAACTTCATTACTGTTCTCTTTGAGTTTTCCTGTATCCATACAGCATAAAAACCAGGAGACAGGTTATCGATATTCAAATGAGTATCAGATGTTCCTGATAGCACTTCTCTTCCGGAATAATCCATAATACTATATGTAAATCTATCTGACACTCCTGATATCTGGATAGTGTTCTTTGCAGGATTAGGAAACAAAGCTATGGTATTTTTATCTGTTTCTTTGAGGGAAGTCACCACAAGGCTTTCCAATCTTCCAACACCGAAAGTTGACGGATCAGAATAAGAATTATCCTGTGTTGCAAACCATGAAATTTTACCATCCCTTAAAGCAAGATCACTATCGTTTACGTGAAAATCCAAACCAATAATTTTCCGGTCTGAAGGAGTCACACCTATTAAAGCCCATGGAATAGATGCTTCAATGACATATCCCGTGCTGTTTTGTGTGGCTTGTGCAATAATGCCTGTAACAGATTTACTATGTCCTTCCTGAATCTGACCGGCATCATATCTGATCACAAACTGAAAATCATTGGCATCGTAACTTGTAGCTTTATCATTGTTACCATCTATATAAAGTTCAATCCCATCATTCTCCCAGAAGTTTGTGGACGATGCTCGTTTTAAATTGTCAGTAACAGTGTATAAAACATACAAATTCTGATTATCATAAAGCAAATTAACTTTTCCGCTTAAATCTGCATCGTTATCTACAGTCAATATTTTATTTTTAAGCTGATAAAAATTGGAATTGCTCCAGATTGGATCTTCAACGCCATCTATGACAACTGGGCTCAATGTCTTTACAACTTTAGCTCCAATAAAATCTGTAACCGTAAGGGTTATTGTATTACTTGTTACCGTTCCAAACTTATTTGAAACTACAACTTTAAAAGTACTTTTATCATAACTGGCATCAATATTAGGAATGGTAAGTGCTGCCGAAGTAGCTGCATTAATAATCTGATCATTTCTATACCAAACGTATTTAAGATCAGAACCGCTTGCACCGATGGTTAAGGTAAGTGTTTGATTCTCCACCACGGTAGTATTACTTAAAATGGATGTAATAGTTGGAGGTGCGTCTTCCTGTGGAGGAAGCAATGTCAACATTTTTTGTGCATACCTTGTACCCAACAATCTGTAACCAGCAGATGTAAAATGCAATTTATCGCTTACTGCTATACAACCACTTGAGGAAATAACATGTGCAGTAGGAATAGTATTGCTTATATTATTAATAATATTGTTATGAGCGGCACATAATCCTCCCTGAGCTGCATCTACAACCTGACCAACCAACAGTGGTACATTATTAGCTGTAAGGCCAAGGTCAGTTAAAAGATTTTGATATACGCCTTTTACCTTATTAGGCCACGCAGTCTCTCCGCTATTGGATTCACCCTGATGCATCAGGATACCCTTTATCACTCCATCTTTCTGTGCAAGCTTTGCCAACTGCACAAGTCTTCCATAAGGATTTCCACCATATTGTGCAATAATATCCTTCATCCACTGTTGCTCTCCATTAGCATAGCTGGCATAATTAACCTTATCAAACAGCTCTATCTTACAGCCTGCAATAGCCACATGCACTATACCTACTTTAATATTTGACGGAAGATTTTTAACCATTTCACGGCCGAAATAATCAGCAGGACCTAGCCCTGTGTTACATCTGGATAATGGTGGAGTTGCTGTACGCCAGGTTTCCTGTGGTTTTCCTGAACAATTAACCGCTTGCATTATTCTGAATCGGCTGTCCACGGTTTGATCCTGACTTTCAATAGTACCCTGCCCTTCCATATTGGATTGCCCGAAACACAAATAAATGTGAAAGTTCGGATCCTGAGCATTTGCAAAGAAATGAGCTCCCATAAGGAATGAGAATAATAAGAGTCCTTTAGTAAGTATTCTTTTCATTTTAATTAATGTTGTATCATAAAATAGAAATTCTTCAAAACCTGAGGTTTCGACAAAAGCTAATAGATTATTAGCCAGCCTCATTAAAGTCTTTCAGAGATTTTAACTTTACACGGAGTCCTTAAAAAGGTAAACAATCGGATTAATTATTAAAAAAATGCAGATAACTATTCCATTTAAATGACTAACAGAGGAAACTCATAATTTTCAAATGAGCAGAATAAAAAAACTAATGAGGCTGTCCTTATGAAGACAGCCTCTCCAGCAATCCATTTCTGTCCCTTCTTTTTTATCTGGGCATTTATTTGAGCTACCTTTTCCTTTGCTTGTCTTAAACGAATAGTATCAGCAGGAATTGTTTCTCCTCTTAATGATCTTTTTACACTTGCAAGTGTGTATTTTACATCATTTAAAGTTAAAGTAGCTTCCTTAAGTTCGACACGTAATGAAGCAGGATTAACAGAAGGAAGGCAAGATGTCTCCTCTCCTATATCATTAAAAGATGTTGACTTCCCAACTATCGTTAATCCGATTGCATCATACACCAACCCAATTAGTAGCGCAATTCGCAAAAAAACAGAGAGACATCAGTTTCAGACTTATTCTTATAGCTGGGCAAAAAAGATCTTCAGATAAAAAATCAAGAAATAAATAAAAACAAGAAACAATGTAAGTCCGCTCCTGGGATCAGACTTACATTGTAATTAAATATGTTTAAAAATTAATTCCAGGAATAATAATTCTATTTTCAGATCCTTTTCTAACATTAGTAGATACTACATCCCGAGAAAGCAGTCCCGAAACCAAAACATTACCCTTATCTTTATTCCAGTAATTGGTTTGTGCAGCAAACAAACCATTGGAAACGGAGATCCCCATCGATGGGAGCTCTCCCCAATAGGTAGTTTGAGGTGAATCAAGGTCTGTTATTTTATATATAAACAACGTATTCAAACCTGTTCTTCCAGCCCAGCCATACCCAACTTTTGCAATAGATTCATTCATATAAATAGGATCTGCACTAAGTAAACTTTCACCGTCCTCATAAACCATCAACAATCCATTATCTTCATACCAATATTGATATGCTGTTTTTGATGCATCTGATTCATATGCTACCTTTACCTTGTAAATATTGGCATTCGGCAATTTGCTTTCTATGCTTATATTGACGAAGTCTTCATCACCCCCAAATATTGATTCAGAATATCTCCATTTATTACCTACTTTCATAAATGCATAATCTCCGAAAGTAATCGGATACGCTGCTCCAGAAGGTGCCAGATTAGAAATAGTATAATCCTCTAGTTGCGCCTCTGCATCAGATCCGAAAGAACCAGTTCCCAACAAGCCTATTGTCGGAGAATAATAATTATAAGTTGTTCTGGCACCAATAACTATTTTTACTTTTACAGCATCCTTAACAAGTCCCTTCCCCGTATTTACAGTAGCATTTAAAGAATCAATGGTACAGGTAAAAGCGCTACCATTTTCCGTTCCGCTCCATGAAGTTCCTACAGGAACATTAAACTTGCATCTTATAAAATAAGTATTCGGATCTCTTAGTCTGAAAGAGCTATAAAGATTTCCATCTTTTAATACATAAAATACTGTTGGGTAAATTGTAGTAACTTCTTCTGAAGAGTTCCTTACCATAAAAGTATCTTTACCAACTTCCTGTTCGACTTTGGTAGTAACAGTTCCACCAAAAAAACCAGTATAAAGATACGTGTGTGTCGTACCTACCTTTAAAAAAGTTACTCCATTATTACTACCTCCATTATTGCCTCCAGTATTAGAGTTGTTAGAAGAAGGAGCAGGATCACTTCCCTTTTTACAAGAAACAGATATTCCTAATAACAATAGGAATAGAAACGATTTAAAAAAATTTAGTTTTATCATGTTAAAATATATTTATTATTAAAAATACAGCAATATGTAGCTTCCTCAAAAATAAACATGAAATAATTACTCCCATATGTAAACAAAATATGTACATTTTAAAAAACATACACAGTACCTATTAAGAATTAACCACTTACTTAATTATCAAAAAAAAACATGTCGTTAAAAAAAAATCTGAAGCAGTTGATCCTCAATAGTAAACTAAACGTTTAAAAAATCAAATCCATGGTAAACAGATTCAAAGATACCTATCGCTGTCACCCACTTAATCTCTTCCTCGTTGATTCCATCTTCCACTACCACTCTTGCATGCGCTTCCATCTGATCTTTTCTAATGAATATGGGGTTATTTCTGGACGTTCGTCTATCACTATCATAAAAAGGATTTTTTCTTATAGTTGACATGTCAACTTCCCTTATCACAAATGCAACCTTCTTTTTATTAATAACAACTGAATATCCAGCATCATCATAATGATTTACCGATCCAATAACAGCACCAGATGAATTTATAATATTAAACTGACTGTCCATTTTCCCAAAGTACTTATCATTATAAAAGAATGTAATTTCAGTTCCGTTATATTCATAATAAATATAAAAGTCTGTTGTTGCAGCAAGTATCCTGCAATCTACTTTAAGTCCCCTCTCAATTCTCTGAAATGCGATTAGGGGAGTACTATCAAGAGACTATAAATGTCCTGTAAATTGTCTGGTAAAACTTTTAACGAATCTATAATTGGCACGACTTGAAATTTCAGAAACACCGTATTCCTTCCAATTGTGAATACCATCTTTCAGATCATCAACAACATCCCGCATTTCAATCTTCTCATTAGCTAAAAATTCAGGAGATTTTTTCTCTACTGATTTTTTGATCCAAAAAATAATTTTCATTACCCCTAACACAAATGGAACAATGATGAATAGAAAAAAGAAAAATAAAAACATTTCAAATAACTAAATAAAATTTCAATAAATTTAAACAATAAATCTAAAACCCTACTCCTTTACTCCACAACAATTCGCTTCATCACAACTTCATTTCTATCAAAATATTTGATAAGATAAATGCCGTTATTAACCGGAGGAACAAAGACAATACCTCCTTTATCTACCATACTTTTAGCAAAAACCTTCCCCATCATATCTATCCATTCTATAGTAGAATTTTCTGCCACTCCATGCACATACACGACCTCATTCTGTTTCACAGGTATGGGAGATATACCGGAGTTATTACTTCCGGACGTTTGCCAATTCGAAGTAACAGTACCATTAACAACATCTGTTACCTTGGTTGAAATAACAATGTCATCAAACCATACATAGGAATCCACAAGAGGAGCCCAGTCTGTTGTACTTCCCCCATGAAATGTTGAAAAATAAAGTGCATCCACTTTATCTCCATTACTTACAAACTGAATCCCTGAAAGCTTATCAACCAGAGAGCCGTTATAAAGCTTTATTTGTGCATGCTGATCATTAATCCACATTTCAACTTCCCCGTCCTTATTAGTGCCTGTATTCACTTTTACCCTCTGAGAAATTTTATACCATTGGCCTTTCTCAAAATATAAAGTTTTTCCATCTACAACGATATCATAATTATCTCCGCAAGGTGGATTGACTTTATTCAAATGATATAAGTAAATAACTGCTTTACCATTAGTACGCCACATCAACCTTGCAGTAAATCCATTACTTCCTGTGCACGTTGCACAACCACTGCAACGCCCGCCTCCGGCCAAACCAGGAAGCTTACCACCTTCACTGTTCGTTCCCCAGCTAAAATCTTCGCTAAATCGAACGTAATAAGAAATAAAATATTCATCCTGAGGGGGAACCATCAAAGGCGCTTGCCCTCCCGTATTCGCTGTACCAAATTGCCCCTTAGGATAATAAAGACGAAGAGCATTTGAACCACTTTTTGAATATTCTCCATCAATAACTGCCCTGTTAGCATCAAAACCATTCACCCAGGGAACTGTAAATCCTGCTGATTGCCATTGTGATCTGGTAAAAAATGATCCCTTTGAGAATTGCTCAAAATCTGTAGATGCAACTATCTGGCTATAAAGATTTACTGATAACAATAGCAAGAACGATAGGATTAACCTAAATAAGACGCTATATTTCAAACACATAAATTTTAAGATAAATCATTAAGAGACACTTTAAGTAAATATACTCAAAACAAAACTTATAGTTACTTAATGGAATATAGACATTATTGTATTTACAAATTACTTGTCTCATTTTAAACTATAGAAATTTAAAACCTTGCTTCAAACTAAGAATTAATGGACAACTTGATACACTCAATTTTCTAGGTGAACTTTTATCTGCCTCCCCAAAAAAATCAAATCAAAGATCACTTATAGAAAAATCATTTTTTCTAATACAGATACTATGTACAATATTTATCATTCTAAAAATTGTCATTTCACTAATAGAAATAAACTTTAAACTTATTCCTTCCGACTTATGGCTTGTCATTCTAATAGTTTATGTTCTTTGCACATTCATTACTATAGGATTTTCTATTTTACTGAACAGATTTTTTGAAGTGCAATACACTTATAAATCATTCATAATTCTCACAATAACAATGACTCTATTCTTAAGCTCACTGGCTTTTTCAGTCAATAGAATAACCGGACAATTATTTTTCAAACTTGTCCCTTATTATGCATCCTTTAAATCTCAATCGTGAAAAGATAATATTTAAGAGTGAATATAGGATGAGAATATTGCTCATTACATTTATCCTTTTTCTCTCCTCTCAAATGCAGGTTCAAATCACGCTTGGTGGTAAATCTTAAGCTTTCTGCTGATTTAAGGGTCTTTGTCCAAAAACGAATCAATCGTCCGCTTGAAAACATATAAATTCACCAGGTAATACGAAAACTCATAAAACAAAAGAGGCTGAGTAAGATTTCTCTTACTTCAGCCTCTTTATTTATGAGTAACTTTATTCAGTATGTTATCTTTCTACAACCATTTTCTTAACTGACTTTCCTTTCTTCGTATAACAATTTACGAAATAAATTCCAGGATCAAGCTTAGGCGAAAGTTTAACTTCCGAATCAATAAAATAAGCAGCATCTCTAAAGTCTGTCACAAACATAGACCTTCCCAGAACATCTACCACTTCAAGAGTTACTGTCTCCTGAATCTCAAGACCGGTTATAAGAACATTGAACTTATAGCCATCAGAAGGATTCGGATAAAGTATAAATGTTCCTTCAACCTTCGGAGTTACTGTTCCTGTGACTACCCCAGTGGAAATAAAGCAAGTATCTGCCTGAGGTTTCTGAGCTTCTTTATTATTTACATTATCTTTTGATACTGCATATAAACAATATACTTCGCCTTCTTTGGATGCAATTTTGAACGTACTATCATTAGGCAAATCTGAAGCTACCAGTTTGAAGTCTCCGTTTCCTTCTGAAACATACAGGTCATATGCTTTTGCACCGCTTCCTTTGAAATCATCCTCTATTTCAGCAGTCACAGTAATGGAATCACTGTCTATGCCAAGAACTTTCACTTTAGAAACAGGAGGTTCTGCATCAATGATATTAAATATCTCAGGAGTTATAATCGGAGCATTAATATCAAATACGATTTCAGCGAGAGCCAGAATAGAATCACCTGTAATGGCATTGTTCTTCGCTTTAATTGTATAGTTTACAAAACCCTCTCCTGCACCTGTTGAATCATTCAGTGCAAGGAAACCTTTCAATGGATCTGCAGGAGGTAATCCTGTTTTTGAATCTATAGTTTGTAAGATCCAGAAAGCTTCATTTTTCTCAATATCAATACCTGCAGTTACTTCAAGATCATATCCTAATGAATCCGGAAGGTCCACAGTATTGAAATAAGAGGATACATTTCCTTCAACAGCAAACACATAGTCCGCAAATCCAAAATCTTTAACTCTGAAGGTCAAAGGGTTCAGATCACTATCAAGCACCTGTCTTATTTCAACTTTCTGAGCAGGAGCAGTAGCAGCTTCAGGATCATTTTCATAACGGATCGTATATGGCAACACTTCACTTCTTGAAACATATCTGCCTTCTCCATATCCTTTCGGGCCAATTATGTCATTCGGATCGCAAGATGCTACAACCTGATTACAGATAATTCTCTGTGCAATACAATTTAACACTGTAGCAGCTCCTAATAGGTTAAATCCTCCAGGTACACAACCAACATCACCAGGACCAACACCCCATCCCGGAGGCGCTTTAGGATCTGTTAGTAATCCTCCTACAGCGTATCCGCAACCGAAGGCTCCCATTGAGCAGTTCGCTACTCCCCACGCAGGTGTAAGCGCTACAGATTCGAACAAACTCTCTGCACAACCACCTACAGCTAAAGCACAACCTGTTATTGTAAAGAATGTATTACAAATCGCCGTACCTACAGTTCCGTTATTACCGCATCTTGGTTGTCCACCAGGACCTCCAGGACCAGGGCCGCCAGGTCCACCAGGACCTCCTGGGCCGCTTGGGCCACTTGGACCGCTCGGGCCACTTGGACCACCAGGGCCAGGACCTCCAGGACCAGGGCCACCTGGACCGCCAGGACCTCCGGGACCACCTGGGCCAGGACCACTTGGACCACTCGGACCGCCAGGACCTCCTGGGCCA